>DATKAO010000257.1 GCA_035498015.1 Myxococcota bacterium | reverse complement strand
CACCTCGGCGTAGGACTTCGCGGCGGGGTCGGCCTTGAAGGCGGCCTCGACGTCCATGCCCACGCAGTGGCGGACGTCGGGCAGGCGCTCCACGAAGGCCGAGGCCAGGTCGGAGCCGACCAGGCCGGACAAGAGGCCGTGGACGACCTCGAGGTCGGAGTTCAGGCGCTCGAGGGGCGTGCGCTCGAATACGATGTTCCGGAGGTTCTCGAGCACGTCGACCACCCGGCCCGTGTCGGGGCAGGCCTGCCGGCGGCCCTCGCTGACCGGGTCGTTCTGGTCCCGCTTGGCCGCCAGGTGCTGGGCGATCGTCTCCGTCAATGTGGACACGTCCCGGACTCCCTTCGCTCGCCTTCGATCCCCCACCGGGCCCGAAGGTTACGCGCCGAGCCCGGCGTTGCCCAGCATACGCATCCCCGTTGACGCCCCGGCGGCGGGGTGCGAATACTGGGGTGCTCCTCCCGGGTGAGAAAGGTGACCGAGTACAGTCACTCGCGGCTGTCGGCTTTCGAGGACTGCCCTCGGAAGTTCCGGTACCGCTACGTCGACGACATCAAGGTCGACGGCGAAGGCGTGGAAGCGTTCATGGGCAAACGCGTCCACGAGATACTCGAACGTCTGTACCACCACCTGGCGCGCTTCGGAAAGCCCCCCAGCCTGGCGCAGGTGCTCGAGCGCTTCCGGCGCGACTGGGCGCTGGCCTGGCACGACAAGATCACGATCGTGCGCGCCGAGAACCCGCCCGAGTTCTACCGCGAGCGCGGCGCGCGCTGTCTCGAGAACTTCTACCGCGCCCACTATCCGTTCAGCGATGGCGAGACCGTGGGCATCGAGCAGAAGATTCAGCTGCGCCTCGACGGCGAAGGCCGCTACCGCGCGCGCGGCGTGATCGACCGCGTCACGCGCCGGCGCGACGGCGTGTTCGAGATCCATGACTACAAGACCAGCGGCTATCTCCCGCCGCAGAGCCGCATCGACGGGGACCGCCAGCTCGCGCTGTACCAGATCGGCATCGAGCAGACCTACTCCGAGGCGCGCGAGGTCGAGCTGGTCTGGCACTACCTCGTGTTCAACCGCACGCTGCGCTCGCGCCGCTCGTCGGAAGCGCTCGACGAGCTGCGCGCGTCGACGGTGCGCTTGATCGACCTGATCGAGGCCGAGACGGAGTACGCGCCCAAGCCCGGCCCGCTGTGCCGCTGGTGCGACTACGCCGAGCTGTGTCCCGAAGCGCCGAGCGAAGCGCGCGAGGTCGCGCGCGCGCGGCCGGGCTCCGCACTCGAGCCGCTGCTTCCGACGCTATCGGCAGCCAGCCAGCAACTCGCCCTGTTCGTGGAGTGAGCCCGCCGCGCCGATAAGCGCCCCGTGGCTCGGCTCGCGTGTCGCTGCATGGGGCTCTCGAGTCGGAAGATCGAGGAGCTCGCGCGCGCGCGCCGCGCGGCCGACCTCGAGTCTCTCGCCGCGCTCGGCGCGGGTGCGGGCTGCGGGACCTGCCGGCCGGAGCTCGAGGAGATCCTCGCCGACGTGGCGGGCATTCCGGTGGCCGACTCCGTGCGCCGCGCGAACCGCGCGCGCAACGCGGTCGAAGCGTACCGCCGGGTCGAGACGGCGCTCTTCGGGGGCATCGCCGCGCGCTTGCCGCCGGGCACGCGCGTCGAGCTCGTGTCCGTCGACGGGCTGCGCGTCGAGCTGCACGTGGCGGCGAACGACCTGCCCGAGGTGCGCGCGCTCGTCGCCGAACGTCTCATGAAGCTCGTCTGCTCGGAGCTCGAGGTGGTGTTCGGCTAGACTCACCCCATGCCCGCCCCCTCATTGCGCGTCGAGCGCATCCCGACCCTGCGTGACAACTACACCTACCTGATCATCGATTCCCAGACGGGCGAGGCGGCGGTGGTCGACGCGCCCGAGGCCGCGCCGGTGGTCGCGCGCGTCGACAAGCTGGGCGTACGGGTGGTGAAGGTCCTGTCGACTCACCATCACCCCGACCACAGCGCCGCGAACCCGGAGCTGGCGGCGCGCTTCGGCGCCCCGGTCCTGGGCCACGCCTCGGACAAGTCGCGGCTGCCCGGCTTCACGACGGGGCTCGAGGAGGGCAACCGGGTCGCGATCGGCCGGTTGGAAGCGGAGGTGGTCTTCATCCCCGCCCACACCCGCGGTCACATCGCCTACGTCCTGCCCGGGGCGGTCTTCTGCGGAGACACCCTGTTCGCGGGCGGCTGCGGGCGCCTGTTCGAGGGCACGCCGGCCATGATGCACGAGGCGCTGAACGTGAAGCTGGCGCGCCTGCCCGACGACACCCGCGTGTACTGCGGACACGAGTACACCGAGAACAACCTGCGCTTCGCGCTCACGCTCGAGCCGGAGAGCGCGGCGTTGCGCGAGCGCATGGCTCGGGTGCGCGCGGCGCGGGCGTCGGTGGCGAGTGACTGGCACCGCGCGAGCGAGGCCGAGATGACCGTGCCCTCGACCCTGGCCGAGGAGCGGGCCACGAACCCGTTCATGCGCGCCCACTCCGCGGAGCTGGTCGCGTCGGTCCTGGAACGCCTGCCGGGAACGGCCACCGATCCGGTGTCGATTCTCGGGGCCGTTCGCGCCTTGAAGGACAAGTTCTGATCCGAAGCCTCTCGGCCACTGCGGTGCTGCTCGCGGCGCTCGTCGCCGGGGTGGCCCGGGCCGACCTGCCGTTCCGTCCCGAAGACCAGGTCGACGTGCTGCAGGTGGACCGGCACCTGATCGGGGTGGCCGGCGCGGGCTTCCCGACGGTCGAGACCGACCTCGAGCTCGGCGAGTACGTGATCGCGCTGCGCACCCAGGGCTTCGTGGGCGTGATCGCCACGAATCACCGCCTGCTCGCGCTGTCGTCGCGCTCCGCCCAGTTCGCGGAGCTCCGCTACAAGATCCGCGAGAAGCCGGTCGACCCCGACGGGATCCACGTCCAGGACCGCGTGGCGATCGTGGAGCTGGCGACCCGGCTGGTCGGCTTCTCGCCCAGGTCCGGCATCTGGATCAGCCTCGGCCTGGGACCCCGCGAGTACCCGCGCAAGATCGACGCCGACGCGAACATCGCGGCCATCGTGACTCCGCGCCGGGCGATCGGCTTCTCGTCGCTGTCGGCGGGCTTCGTCGAAGAACCGCTCGGTCCGAGCGAGCTGGTCCAGAGCGCGTCGTTCAGTGACGTCACCGTGACCCTCGTGCTCGCGCACAAAGTCCTGATCTTCCGGGCCGGTGACAACCGCTGGTCGAGCCTGATTCGCTGACTCGACCCCGCGAAGCGTTGACGAACCGTTGACGAACAGCGTCACCCCGCTGACGGAACTCGTCCTCATCGGCGCGGTTTCAGAGCTGCGGTGCAAGGGCGCCGCCGCAGTTTCGCGGGTTTCCGGCCGCGCTTGCTCAAGCCGAGGATTGGCACGCTCGATGCTTTAGTGATCCAGCGTACGAACGCTCTCGCGGCAAGCGGGAAGGCAAGGAGCGGGTGGATGGCACAGGTCGCGCACAAGCTGGTGGAGCTCGAGAGCCTCGAGTCGAGCCGACCCGAGACCCTGACACTGCTGGACCTGGTCGCAGCCGTGGCCGACGCCGCCTCGAGCGAGGAAGAGGTCGTCGCCGCCGTCCATCACCTGATCGAGACCGGCCGCGTGCGCCTGGTAGGCAACTTCTGCCAATGCGACGTGGCTCGCATCCCGACCGATCACGACTGACCGATCGGATCAGTCAGCGGCCGCGAGCACCTCGCTGAACGCAGTGACCACGTGATAGACGCTGGTCGCGTTCTGCGCCTGGGATAGCACCCGCCCCTCCCGCGACAGCTGCTCGCGCCAGCCGCCGTGGGTCGGGTCGATGTAGCGCTTGGTGCAGGTTTCCAAGGCCGAGGCCAGCCGCGCGCGGCGCGCCGGATCGGGCGCCCGCTGGAGCTGCACGGCCAGGGCCTTCAGGTGCTCGGTCTGCGGCCACAGGCGCTTGGTCGTGTGCAGGGGCCGGCCGTCGCGGTCGACCCGGTCGAGCACCCCGCCGTCGGCATCGAGGCCGTGGCGCGCGGCGAAGCCCAGCAGGCGTTCGGCGAGGGCCCGGGCCGAGCCCGTGCCTCCGAGGTCCGCGAAGCGCTGCAAGAGCGCATACCACTCGAAGCCGTGGCCGGGCTCCACCACCTGACCTGGCTCGCCGGGCGCCGGGCTCCAGGAGCCGTCGAAGACCTCTCCCAGCGCGCCCGTCCCGGGGTCGACCCAGCGGCTGCCCAGGAGCTCGACCAGCTCCGCCGCGTCGGCGAGCGCGCCCTCGGCCGGGGCCACGGCATGCAGCGCCAGGAAGGCCTCGCACAGGTGCATCTGGGGGTTCTGCAGGCGCGGTCCCGGGTTGGGCGAGAAGTCCTCGGCCGCGTTCTCGACGAAGCCGCCGCGCGGGTCGCGCAGGCGCGTGCGCAGCACGCCCAAGGTCTCGCGCGCCAGGCGCAGTGACTCGTCGCCGCCGAACACCCGCTGGTGCTCGGCCAGCGCGAACAGGGCGAAGGCGTGCGCGTACAGGTCCTTGCGCCGGTCGAGCGGCTCGCCCGAGTCAGTCGTGGTGAAGAACCAGCCGCCGTGCCGCTCGTCGCGGAAGCGGCGCACCAGGAACTCGAAAGCGTGCGCGGCGGACTGGCGCGCCCAATCGCCCGCGCCGAGCTCGACCCCGCGCCCGAACGCATAGACCTGGCGCGCGTGCACCACCAGCCGCTTGAAGCCGTCGGGCATCGGCGCGAGCCCCGCGTCGAGCCGGTTCCAGCAGCCACCCGCCTTCCGGTCCAGGCCGTGCCGCGCCCAGAGCGGGAGTAACTCCTCGACGAGGTGGGCGCGCACGGAGGCACGCGTGAGCCGCATCGGCCGGACGTTAGCTCAAGCGGGCTCAGCGGCGAGGGAGACGGAGGCGGTCACCGAGGCGCTCTCGCTCGCGTGCCGGGCCTCGACGTGCTGGCGCAGGATGGCGCGCACGCTGGCGCGACAGCCCCCGCAGCCGGCGCCGGCGCCGCAGGTCTCGGCGACCTCGCGCAAGGTGCACGCGCCGTTGCGCGCGAGTCGGCGGATCTCGCGGTCGGTCACGCCGTGGCAGCTGCAGACGATCAAGTCGGGCCTTCCCTCTCGAACGGGCGGGATCGTAAACCAGTTGAGAATGACTTTCAATTGCACGCTCAACGGCGCCCGCACGAACTTGCCACGAAGGCCCGCTTGCGGGGTACGCTGGGCGCATGAAAACCCCAAACCGTTCGGTGGCTTGTGCGTTGGCCCTGCTGCTCGGGCTCTCGGCGTGCGGATACAACACCATCCAGTCGGCCGACGAAGGCGTGAAGGCCGCCTGGGGCGAGGTCCAGAACCAGTACCAGCGCCGCATGGATCTGATTCCGAACCTGGTGAACACGGTGAAGGGAGCGGCGGACTTCGAGAAGTCGACGCTCGAGGCCGTGATCCAGGCGCGCGCCAATGCGACCAGCGTGAAGATGGACGCCAGCGTGATCAACGATCCCGAGGCGCTGAAGAAGATCCAGGACACGCAGTCCGCGCTGTCGAGCACGTTGAGCCGACTCATGGTCGTGGTCGAGCGCTATCCCGACCTGAAGGCGAGCGCCGCGTTCCGCGACCTGCAGGCGCAGCTCGAAGGCACCGAGAACCGGATCGCGGTCGCGCGCAAGCGCTACGTCGACAGTGTGGCGGAGTACAACAAGCTCGTGCGCCAGTTCCCGACCAACCTGACTGCGCGCTGGCTGCTGCACGCCGAACTGCGGCCGAGCTTCGAGGCCACGACCGGCGCGGACAAGCCGCCCGAGGTGAAGTTCTGAGTCGGCGCCGCGCGCTCGCGGCGCTCGCCGCCGCGTGCCTCCTCACGGCCGGGATCGCGCTTGCGTTCGACGTGCCGCCGCTGCGCGCGCGCGTGATGGACCGCGTGGGCGTGCTGAACGCGGCGACCCGCGACTCACTCGAGCAGTCACTCGCGGCCTTCGAGCAGAAGACCGGCCACCAGATCGTGGTCCACGTCACGCCCTCGCTCGAGGGATTGCCGATCGAGGATTACTCCATGCAGGTCGCGGAAGCGTGGAAGATCGGCCAGAAGGGCCTCGACAACGGCGTGATCCTCACGGTGGCGCCGAACGACCGGCAGCTGCGCATCGAGGTCGGCTACGGGCTCGAGGGCATCCTGCCCGACGCGATCGCCTCGCGCATCGTGAACGAAGTCATCGCGCCCCGGTTTCGTGCCGGAGACATGGCGGGCGGCATCGTCAGCGGGGTCTACGCGATCCAGAACGTGATCGAGGGCGAGAAGCTGCCGCTGCCAAACCGTCGCCCGCGATCCGACGTCGAAGCATGGGAGACCTGGTTCCGCGTCGGATGGGTGATTCTCGTGCTGCTGATCATCTTCGCGCGCACTCCGCTCTTCTGGAGCCTGTTCGGAATCGGCCTGCCCGGCCTGCGGCGCTCCGGGAGTTACTCCCGCGGGCCCTGGGGGGGCGGCGGCTTCGGCGGGGGCGGCGGCTTCGGCGGCGGGGGCGGCTTCTCGGGCGGCGGCGGCTCGTTCGGTGGCGGCGGGGCCTCCGGGAGGTGGTGATGGCGGGCGTCGAAGAGCTGCTGGCGCCCGGCGCCTTCGACTCGATCGAGGCCGCGGTGCGCGACGCCGAGCGCACGACCACCGGCGAGATCGTGCCGGTGGTGGTCGAGCGCAGTGATTCGTACGCCGACGTGCGCATCGGCGCCGCGGCGCTGGTGGCGATCGCCGGCGGCGGGCTGCTCGCCGCCTTCGCGCCGCAGCTCGACCCCTGGCTCGTGCCGACACAGATCGGTGTATTCGCGGCGCTGTGCGCGGGCTTCGGCTGGCGGCCGCTGTTGGGCGCGGTCGCGCCCAACCCGCTGTTCTCGGAGCGCGTGCACCAGGCGGCGGCGCTCGCCTTCCACCACGCGGGCCTGGTCGAGACGCGCGAGCGCACCGGCATCCTCATCTACGTGTCGCTGCTCGAGCGCCGGGTCGAGGTCGTGGCCGACAAGGGCATCCACGCGCGCGTGGCCGACGGCACCTGGGAGGAGGTGGTCGAGCGCGTGCTCGCGGGCATCCGCGCGGGCCGCGCCGACCAGGGGCTGGTGGCCGGCATCCGCCGCTGCGGCGAGATCCTGGCCGCGAACTTCCCGCCGCGCGCCGACGACCTGAACGAGTTACCGGACCGGCCGCGCGGCGCTTGAGGCCTTCTTCTGGCACTTGGGGCAGATCCCGTAGAGGATGTGCCGGTGCTGGGTGAGTCGGTAGCCGTGCTCGACGGCGACCTTCAGCTGCTCTTCCTCGATCACGGCGCGCTCGAACTCGACGATCGCGCCGCAGCTGGTGCAGATCAGGTGATCGTGGTGGTGGCCTTCGCGCTCGTAGAGAGTCACTCCGTCGCGGAAGTGGTGCGCGCGGGCGACGCCGGCCTCGCAGAACAGCTTC
The DNA here is from genome assembly GCA_035498015.1 of Myxococcota bacterium. Classification (NCBI taxonomy): domain Bacteria; kingdom Pseudomonadati; phylum Myxococcota; species Myxococcota bacterium. The sequence goes on along the minus strand of DATKAO010000257.1, from coordinate 6,429 downwards.
AGCGCGCGGTACACCGTGGCCGCGCCCACGTCGGGGTGGCGCGCGCGCACGACCTCGTACAGCTCCTCGCTCGACACGTGACCCTTGGCGGCGGCGAACGCCTCGAGGATGGCTTCGCGCTGGCGAGTCTGTTTGAGACCGTTGCGCGCGAGGTGCTCCGCCAGCTGCTTCTGCATGCGCCGGTCGGACTCAGCACTCGAAGCCATGGCGGGCGACGCTATCGGGGCCCGTCCCGACTGTCAACGCGCGGCGCGAGCAGGAGTTTCATGGCTCCGCCGATGTCGGGGTCGTCGAGCAAGCCCAGCGCGCCGTAGGTCTCCGCGAGTCTCTCGCGCACGTCGGCGGCGCGCGCGCAGCGCAGGACCTGCGCTGCACACGCCTCCAGCGCCGAGGCCTCGAGCCGCCGCAGCACCTGCCGGATCACGAGCACCGAGAACGGCGCCATGGAGAGCTCGCGGATGCCCATGCCGACCAGCAGCGGCGCGATCACCGGGCTGCCGCCCAGCTCACCGCACACCGCGCAGGGCAGGCCGGCCGCGCGCGCGGCGTCGGCGGCCTGGCGGATGCCCGCCAGCACCGCGGGATGGAACGGGTCGTAGGCGCCCGCGACCAGCTCGTTCTCGCGGTCGGTGGCGAGCACGTACTGCATGAGGTCGTTGGTGCCGATCGAGAAGAAGTCACTCGCGCGCGCGAGATGCTCCGCGACCGCGACCGCGGCCGGCGTCTCGATCATCACCCCGAGCGGCGGCGGCTGCGCGCCGAGCTCACGACACACCTGGGAGAGCAGCGCGCGCGAGGCCTCGACCTCGTCGAGCGAGGCGATCATCGGCAGCAGGATCTTCACGTTGCCGCGCGCGTTCGCGCGCACGATCGCGCGCAGCTGGGTGCGGAACAGCTCGGGCCGGTCGAGCAGGATGCGGATCGCGCGCCAGCCCAGCTGCGGGTTGGCCTCGTAGAGTGTCTCGTTGGGCAGCGCCTTCTCGCCGCCCAGGTCGAAGCAGCGCACGGTCACCGGGTCGGGCGCCACCTGCTCGGCCACGCGCAGATACCCGCGCAGCTGCTCTTCCTCCTCGGGCAGGCCGCGCGACGAGAGCGCGAGGATCTCGGTGCGCAACAGCCCCACGCCCTCGGCGCCGTAGCGCTTGACCAGGTCCAGGTCGAACAGGCCGCCGATGTTCGCCGACAGCCGCACGCGCACGCCGTCGCGTGTCTCGCTGGGCAGGCCGCGCAGCTCGTCGAGCCGGCCGCGCAGCCGCTCGTAGCGCTCGGCCGACTCGGCGTAGTGAGTGCGCTGCGCGCGGGTGGGCGCGGCGATCACCGCGCCCTCGAGCCCGTCGACGATCAGCTCGTCGTCGGGCCGCAGCTTCTCGAGCAGGCCCGGCACGCCGGACACGGCCGGGATCTCGAGCGAGCGCGCGAAGATCGCCGCGTGACTCGTCGGCCCGCCGTGCTCGGTCACCAGCCCGGCCACGTTCTCGGTCTCGAGCAGCACGAACTCGCTGGGCGTGATGCGCTCCGCCACGATGATCCCGCGCTGGCGCAGCTTGGTGTGGTGCGCGCGCACGCCCACGAGCTCGCCCACCGCGCGCTGCAGCACGTCTTCCATGTCGGCCGCGCGCTCGCGCAGGGTCGGGTCGTGACTCGCGCCCAGGATCGCGGCGTAGCTCTGCAGCGTCTCGACCAGCGCGCGCGCGCCGTTGCCGTGCACGTCGAGCTGGCGCCGCAGTCTCTCGCGGAAGCCCTGGTCCTCGAGGATCATGATGTGGGTCGTGAACACGTCCGCCAGCTCCTCGCCGAAGCGGGCGCCCACGGTCTCGCGCAGCTCGTTCAGCTGGCGCACGGTCTCGCGCAGCGCGCGCTGCAGCGCGCGCCACTCGGCCTCGGCCGTGCGCGCCGGGCGGTAGTCCAGGTTGGACAGGTCGAGCCGCGCCGCGAGCAGGTGCACGCTGCCGCGCGCGATGCCGGGCGAGGTCGCGATCCCGCGCAGCGGCATGCCCGGCTTGCGCAGCTCGCGCGCCGGCGCCGGCTGACTCGCGCGGCCCTCACTCGCGTCGCGCACCGCGCGGTCGAGCAGGCGCGCGTTCAGCACGATCGTGCCGACCTGCGCGGTGATCATCTCGAGCAGCTCGAGCTGCTCGGGCGTGAAGACTCGCACGCGCGCGGTGCGCGCCGTGAGCACGCCGACCGGCTCGCCGCGCACGAGCAGGGGCACGGCGACCAGCGAGCGGAAGCGCTGCTCGCCCGAGTACGGGAACGCGTGGATGCGCGGATCCTGCCGCACGTCGGGCACCGCGATCGTCTCGCGCTGCTCGAGCGAGCGCCCGGCGATGCCCTGCCCCACCCGGATGCGCATGCGCCCCACGGCGTTCGGGTTCAGCCCGCGCGTGGCACGCAGGATCAGCGTCCGCCCGTCGTCCTCGAGCAGATAGATCGAGCAGGCCGATGCGCGCATCCAGCGCGCCACAAGCCGCACGACGTTGTTCAGCGTCTCCTCCAGGTCGTGGCTGCGCGTGAGCAGGCGCCCGAGATCGCGGAGCAAGTTCGCGGACGGCCGCGGCATGAGAGAGAGTTTAGCGGCTCAAACCGAAACCCCGACGCAAGCCGAAGAGAAGCGGAGGCGCGCAGCCGCCCGCGGGGGGCCCCGGAAGACACGCGCCGGGCCCCGTAGGAACCGCAAGCCGGAGCGAAGCGGAGGCGCGCAGTGAGCCGCAGGCGAACGAAGCTCGGGTGGCGCGCGGCCGCCCGCGCGCCGGGCCCCTTAAGACACGCGCCGGGCCCCTTAAGGACAGAAGCACGGCACGCGATCGCCTCGCGTGCCGTGCTTTTCCAAGGCGGGAGCAGTTCCGCCTCGAGAGATCTCGCCAGGACAGTCAGTCCAGGAAGACCTGGTCCTTGTCCTCGAAGCGCATCCCGAGAGCCAGGAGGATCTTGCGCTTGGTGTCCATGCGGCAGTTCATGCCCTTCTCCACCGAGTGGATCGTGCGCAGGGCCACCTTGGCCTTCTTGGCAAGCTGCGCTTGGGTCATGAGCTTGTTCTCGCGCAGCTCACGCACCCGGTTCCGCTTCCGGGGCTTGCTGTCGTCCATGTGCTCTTCGAAGCTCGTGTGCTCCATTGCGTGGAGCTCCTCCAGGTCAGGCCGGGAGCCCCCCTCACAGAGGCTCCCTGTTGCGTATTCGTCCCTCCGATCGGGCCCGCGAATCCGGTTCTTTAGCGGTGGCCACCATTTAGGTTCGCCAGGAGGCAAGGGGCTGCGGGTCCCCGACGGGCCCCGGCGCGCGTGATTTGCGAAGGTCTTGCGCGCCCATCTGCGCGCCGGGTGCCGGCGCGAGAGCGGTCATGTCGAGGGAATGACCCCTGACTCAGCCGGGTCCCGAGCCTGTAAAGAGACGCCGCGCGGTCCGCATCTTGCGGCGCTTGCTCGTGGTGGCGGTGCTCCTCGCGCTGGCGTCGTTCGGCGCGCTGTTCGCCATGCTGTACACGGCCGACGCGGACTTCGTCGCCGGGGCACTCACCAAGCTCCTGGGACGGCACGTCGAGATCGGGAAGGTCCAGCTCCACTTCGGCCGCCGGCTCGAGGTCGAGCTCGAGCAGGTCCGGGTGGCGGATCCGTCGGCCCCGGACGCACCGCCCGCACTGGAGGTGGCGCACGCGCGCGGGGTGCAGGCCTGGCCGCGGCTCCTGGCCGGCCAGTATCTGCCGCTCGATTGGACGCTCGACGCGCCGCTCTTGCGCATCCGCACCAGCGCCGAGCCCCTGGCCTTCGACCCGGCGGCATTGCCGCGCCTGGGCCTGCTCGTCCAGGACGGCCGGGTCGAAGTCACCAGCGCCGCTGGCGAGCGCTGGTCACTCGAGAGACTGCAGCTCGACGCCAAGCGCGCGGGCTTCGGCACCCGGGTCGAAGGCGAGGGCAGCGCGCGCCTGACTCGCGGCGAGAAGCCGGTGTCCGAGCTGGCGCTGCGCTTCAGCGCCACGCGCGCCGGCGCCGACCTGCGCGGCACCTTCGCGCGCCTCGACCTGGCCACCCTGCCGAAGACGCTCGTGACTCCCAAGGGCCGTGCCGAGGGCGGCTTCGACCTGTCGCTCGATTCGGCCGGGGTGAAGGGCCGCATCCAGGCACGGGTCGAGCGCTTCGAGCTCGTGATTCCCAAGTACTCGGGCCCGATCGCCCCGCGCAGCACCCAGGTGGTGGCCGACGTCGACTGGCGCGGAAACAACCTGTCGCTCCAGCTCCACCCGCTCGCGCTCGACGACCTGGTCGCCAGCGGCTCGGTCAAGCTCGGTTCGGGATCCGGCGGGCGTCTCACCGCCGACCTGCGCCTCCTGCCGTTCGAGCCTGGCCGTCAGGACCGCGTGAACGGGCTGAACTTCCTGTCGCAGCGCTTCAAGAGCTGGGCGAAGGTGCGCGCGCGCATCGAGGCGGGCGTTGCCGAGGACATCCACCTTACGGTCGACGTGCCGACCGCGACCTTCCGCGAGAGTCTCTCGTACGACACGCCCATGGCCGAGAACGCGTTCGTGCTGCAGCTGCGCGTGCGCGACGGGACCTACCGGCCCAAGCCCGACGAGACACCGCTCACGCAGATGCAGGGCGAGCTCGAGATCCGGGGCAACGTGATGGACATCCGGCGTCTGCGCATGACGGACGACGGCGAGCCGTTGCCCGAGATCAACGTGCGCCTCGACGGCATGCACCGGCTGGTGCACCTGCCGGACGAGGAGGACCACGTGGTGGGCGGCCCGGGGACCAAGCTTTCGGGTCTGGCCGCGATGGCGGCCGCGTTCCGCGCCAGTGACTCGACCGCGAAGGAGCCGACGGTCATACAGTTCGAGGACTTAGCCCTGCGCATGCCCCAGCTGATCCTCCCCGTGCGCCAGGCGTCGGGCGAGCTGCGCTTCCCGAACGGCGGCATCGTGGCCGACCCGGTGCGGGGCACGCTCGGCGGTTCGCCGGCGGAGTTCTCGGTGAAGTGGGACCGCGCGATCGAGCGCGTCGACGTGCGCATCCGCTATCTCGAGGGTGATCCCGGGCCGGGCGGGCCGATCACGGGCCCGCGCTGGCTCAGTGCCAAGGTGGCCTTCCAGACGCTCAGTCTGCCCGAGTGGCCGGTCCAGGGCCTGCACGGGCGACTCACTGCAGAGGGCGCGGCGGTCACCGCCAGCGGGATCAAGGCCCGGCTCGCCGACGGCGACTTCGACGCCTCGGGACATGTCGACCTCTCCCAGGCCGGCCGGGCGCCCTTCGACCTGGACCTGGGTGTGTCGGGCTTCGACCCCAAGCAGGTGTGCGAGACGTTCGGCCTGCCGGCGGACAGCGTGACCGGACGGGGCTACGTGAAGCTCAAGCTGTCGGGCGCGCTGCGGCCGGGCGGTGACTTCCGCACCGAGGGCCGGCTCGAGGGCCATCTGGTGCTGCGCGACGGCACGGTGGCGCGCCTGCCCACGCTGGTCGCGATCGCGCGCGTGCCGTCGCTGGCGGGAGTCACCGGGCTCCTGGGCAAGCCGCTCCCGTACCGCACGGTGGAGGCGGACCTGGCGCTCGACGGCGGCAAGCTCGGCATCGCCGACGGGAAGCTGCTCGGACCCGAGCTGCGCATCCTGGCCAGCGGCGAGATGGACTTCCACAGCGCGGAGCGGCGCTACGACTTCATCGTGGCGCTCTTGTTCCTGCAGACGCTCGACCGCGTGCTGGCCGAGGTGCCGATCGTGCGCAACGTGATGCTGGGCGAGGACAAGAACCTGATCGCCGTCTATCTGCGCATCGAGGGCCCGAAGGACAACCTGACGGTGACTCCGCTGCCGCCCGCGGCGGTGGAGAGCGTGGTGGGCTTCGCGTCGAATGCCGTGCTGAACGGCGTGAAGAGTCTGGGCCGGCTGATCCCGGGCCGGCGCACGAGCCCGCCGCCGGCCGAGCCGAATCCGCCGCCGCCTGAATCCAATCCACCGCCCCAGGTCGAATCACCCCTGAGGTAGACTTCGGCCCCTGTGAGCGACGCGGTCGGACAGATTCGCAAGGAGATGGCACGCGTTCTCGTCGGCCAGCACGAGCTGGTCGACGGCCTGATGATCGCCCTGCTCTGTCAGGGCCACGTGCTCGTCGAGGGCGTGCCCGGCCTGGCCAAGACCACCGCCGTGCGCACGTTCGCGCGCGTGCTCGACCTGTCGTTCCGGCGCATCCAGTTCACCCCGGACCTGCTGCCCGCCGACCTGCTCGGCACGCAGGTGTACGAGCCGGCCCAGTCGACCTTCCGCCTGCACCGCGGGCCGATCTTCCACCACGTGATCCTCGCCGACGAGATCAACCGCGCGCCCGCGAAGGTGCAGAGCGCGCTGCTCGAGGCCATGGAGGAGCGGCAAGTCACTCTGGCGGGCGAGACACTGCGCCTGCCCGAGCCGTTCCTGGTCATGGCCACGCAGAACCCGGTGGAGCA
>DATKAO010000256.1 GCA_035498015.1 Myxococcota bacterium | reverse complement strand
CGCGGGCTCGAGCCGTTCGGCTGGTACCGGCTCGGTCTCTCGGCCGTTCTATGCATTAGTGTCTGGCTCGGGTGGGTGAAGCTCGGTGGTCTATCCTGAGCCGCCGGGGACCTGGCCGCGGGAGGTAGGGGAATGAACGAGCTCGTGAACGAGATCCTGGAAGGGTTGAAACACCCGATGATCATCGTGGGGTTCGCGGGTCAGATCGTGTTCTCACTGCGCTTCCTGGTGCAGTGGATCCAGTCCGAGCGGGCAGGGCGAAGCATCGTGCCCGAGGCGTTCTGGTATCTCTCGATCGCGGGGTCCATGCTGCTGCTCGTGTACGCGCTGTGGCGCCGCGACGCCGTGTTCACGCTGGGCCAGTCGTTCGGCTTCGTGGTCTACGCGCGCAACCTCGTGCTGCACAAGCGGGCGCCGACATGACTCGCGCGCTCTCGGGTGTGTCGGTCGTGGTCCCGGTCTACGACGAGGAGGACAACGTCGCTCCGCTGGCCGACGAGCTGGCGGCGGCGCTGCCCGGGCTCGACGTGCCCTGGGAGGTGGTGTTCGTGGACGACGGCAGCCGCGACGGCACCCGCAAGTGCGTGCTCGACACGGTGGAGAAGCGCCCGGGCTTCCGGCTGGTGCCGCTCGACCGCAACCAGGGTCAGTCGGCGGCGCTGGTCGCGGGTGTGCGCGCGGCGCGACACAGTCACGTGGTCACGCTCGACGGCGACCTGCAGAACGACCCGCACGACATTCCGCGCGTGGTCGCGCTGGCGCGCGAGCACGACGTGGTGATCGGCCGGCGCGCGCAGCGGCGAGACACGATCTGGCGGCGCGCCGCGGGCAAGCTCGCCAACGCCGTGCGGCGCTCGGTGCTGGGCGACGGCGCGTCGGACACGGGCTGCTCGCTCAAGCTCTTCCCGGCCCAGGCGTTCCTCGCGCTGCCGCGCTTCGACGGCATGCACCGCTTCCTGCCGGCGCTGTTCCGCTACCAGGGTCTCTCGGTGCGCGAGGTCGACGTGAATCACCGCGCGCGCAAGGCCGGTGTCTCGAAGTACACCAACTTCGCGCGCCTGCGCCGCACGGTCTTCGACCTGGCCGGAGTGTACTGGCTGTCGAAGCGCACGATCCGCGTGGGCGCGCGCGACGACCACTAGCTAGTTGTCGTCGTCGCCGACCGCGTCGAGCAGCGCAAACAGCTGCTTGGCGAACCACGGGTGTTGCCGCGAGGCGTAGACGAGCTGCTCCTGCTCGCCGATCGGAAGCTGCCGGTAGTTGGCGGCGTAGTACTCGAGCCGCGGCTCGACCAGCCCGCGGCCCACGGCGAGCGCGAGCAGGAAGGCCACGATCCAGGCTGCGCCGAAGAGCGCCGGCCGCGCGCCCAGCGCGGCCAGGCCCGCCAGCGTGAACAGCGCCAGCGGCAGCACGGCGGCGGCGATCGCCGTCGCGGGCGCGAGTGACTCGACCCACACGTAGAACAGCGCGCACCACACCACCACCGCTGCGCCCAGCGCCGCCAGCGGGGCGCCCAGCGCGCGCAGCGCCAGCGAGAAGCGTGGCCAGAGCTCGCGCGCGGCCGCGATCACCGCGTCGGCCGAGCACAGCGCGAGGCCGGGCAGCATGGACAACGTGTAGTGCTTCTGCTTCTGCGGCAGCGCCGAGAAGGCGACGAACGGCGCCAGGAACGCGAGCGCGGCGAAGCGCCGCCGCGGGTCGTCGCGGTAGAGCCGCGTGCGCCAGAGCTGCCAGATCACGAACGGCAGCAGCAGGCTCGCGGGCGCGGCGCGCACCGGCAGCGCCACGAGAAACCACCAGAACGGCTTGTAGTGGGCCGAGCCGCTGCGGCTCTCCTGGCTGCCCAGCGGAAGCATCAGCGCGTCGAGAAAGGAAGTGAGTGCGCCGGGCACGCTGACCAGCACGGCCACGTACCACGAGAGCCCGATCGCGGCGATCGCCGCGAAGCACACGAGCACGCGCCGCTCCAGCAGCACGCGCAGCTCGCGGCGCAAGGCGAGCTGCACGGCGATCGGCGCGGCGATCGAGAAGGCGATGGCGGTGCCCTTGGTCAGGAACGCCAGGCCTGCCAGCAGCGCGAACGGCGCGAGCGGCGGCCGTGGCCGGCGTGAGTCGGCGCGGTCGAAGGCGAAGAGCGCCGCAGTCGAGAGCAGCGCGAGCAGCATCTCGGCGTCGCCCCGCCGGCCGGACGAGGTGATCTGCTGCATGGCGACGAGCACGCCGACGGCGATCAGCCCGAAGGCCGGTCCACCCAAGGAACGGCCCCATGCGAGCACCACCGCCGCGAGCCCGAGCGCCGCGCAGGCGGACACCGCGCGCACGCTCCACGGATGCGTGTCGTGCACGAACGTGGCCACGCTCGCGCCGGCCCAGTAGAAGAGCGGCGGCTTCTGCAGCCGGATGATGTCGTCGAGCCGCGGCACGAGCCAGTCGCCGCTCTCGACCATGCCCTTCACGACCAGGACACAGCGCTGCTCGCTGATCCGGCCGGTCGGATCGGTGCCGAGGCCGAGCCAGAGCGGCAGCGCGAAGGCGCACAGCAGCACCAGCGCGCAGAGCGCGAACCCGCGCGTGTTCGTGCAGCATGCGCGCATCAGAGACTCGAGGCGCAGCATCATCCCGCCGCGATCCATAGCACACAGTGGCTTGACAAGGATGAGAGAGCGCGAGATTCTGCCGACCGATGTCATTCCCGGCCCACGCGAACGTCTCGTATGCGATGGCGGCGCAGCTTTGCCTCGTCGTCACGGGGATTCGTGTGTAGCCGGAGGGGTGAGTGAGTTTTCGAGAACGCCCTTCCGGATGCTCCGGAAGGGCGTTCGGCGTTTCAGGGGGCCGTCATGAGCAACGCCATCGAGCTCGAAGGTCTGCGCAAGGTCTTCCGCACGCGCGAGCGCGCGCGGGGCTTCGCGGGCGCGCTGCGCGCACTCGTGGCGCCGCGCACGCGCGAGCTGGTCGCGGTCGACGGTGTCTCGTTTCAGATCGCCCCCGGTGAGCGCGTGGCCTTCGTGGGGCCGAACGGCGCCGGCAAGTCGACGACGCTGAAGATGCTGTCGGGCATCCTGCGTCCGACCGCGGGCAAGGTGCGCGTCGCGGGGCTCGAGCCGGGCCGCGACCGCCACCGGCTCGGCTTCCGCATCGGCGCGGTGTTCGGCCAGCGCTCGCAGCTCTGGACGCACCTGCCGGCGCTGGACACGTTCGATCTGCTGGCGCGGATCTACGAGCTCGCGCCCGCCGACTACCGCGCGCGGCGCGACGAACTGGTGCGCGCGTTCGAGATCGACGAAGTGAGTCGCAAGCCAGTGAGTCAGCTCTCGCTCGGCGAGCGCATGCGCTGCGAGCTGGTCGCGAGCCTGTTGCACCGGCCCGAGATCCTGTTTCTCGACGAGCCGACGATCGGTCTGGACGTGGTCGCGAAGGCGATCATCCGCGACCTGGTGCGCGAGCGCGGCCGGCGCGACGGCTGCACGGTGCTGCTGACCTCGCACGACACGGGCGACATGGAGCGCGTGTGCGAGCGGGTGCTCGTGATCCACCGCGGGCGGCTCCTGCTCGACCGCCCGGTCGACGCGCTGCGCCGGAGCTTCATTCCGCGCAAACGCATCTCGGTGGTGTCGGAAGAGACCGAGATCGCGCTGGACCTGCCGGGCGTGCAGCGGCTGCCCAGCGCGCCGCACCGCACCGAGCTCGAGGTCGACCTGCGCGCGGTGGGCGTCGACAAGGTGGTCGCCGCGATCGTGGCGCGCGCGCACGTGCTCGACCTCGTGGTCGAGGACCCGCCCATGGAGGAGATCGTGAGCGCGATCTACGCCGGGGCGAAGGCGGCCGTGGCATGAGCGCCGCGCGGCTCGCGGTCGTGGGCGGGAAGTATCTCGCGCTGGCGGGCGCCGCAGCGCGCCGCTGCATCGCCGAGCGCGCGGTGCTGGTCGGCCGGGTGGTGTTCCTGGGCGTGATCATCTTCACGTTCTCGCGCATCTGGGCCGTGATCGGCGCGCGCGAGTCACTGCCCGGAGTCGGCGTGCGCGAGCTCCTGTGGTATCTCGCGATTACCGAGTGGGTCGTGCTCGGCACGCCGCCGATGTTCCTGGCGATCGAGCGCGAGGTGCGCTCGGGCGACTTCGCGTGCCGGCTGGTGCGGCCGATCGACTACATGGGCGCGCAGATCGCCGAGGCCGTGGGCGAGGCGGCGCTGCGCATGGCGGCGCTCGCCCCCGCGGGCGCGCTCTACGCGCTCGCGTTCGGCGGCGGGCTGCCGGCCGACCCGCGCGGGCTGTGGCTGGCGCTGCCGCTGGCGTTGCTCGGCTCGCTGGTCGCGATCCTGTTCATGGCGGCGATCGGGCTCTCGGCGTTCTGGGTGGTCGACACCAACCCGTGTTTCCTGGTCTGGCAGAAGCTCGTGTTCGTGCTGGGCGGGCTGTTGTTTCCGCTCGAGATCTATCCCGAGTGGCTGCAGCGGCTGGCGCATCTCACGCCGTTCCCGTTGATCTGCTGGGCGCCGGGCCGCATGGCCCTGGGCTGGGAGCCGCAGCTGGCGCTGTCGGCCGCGCTCCAGGATCTCTTCTGGATCGGGCTGCTCGCGGGGCTCGTGATGTTCCTGTCGGCGCAGGCCCGCGCGCGACTCACCGTGGCAGGAGGCTGAGTCATGCGCTTGCGCGCTGTGCTCCGGTTCGCCCGCACGCTCGTCGCGACCAACCTGCGCGCGAGCCTCGCGTTGCGGGGCGCGTTCTGGCTGCAGGCCGTGCTGATGGTCGTGAACAACGTCGCGTTCTTCACCATGTGGTGGATCCTGTTCGCGCGCTTCCGCGAGATCGGAGGCTGGCGGCTCCAGGACATGATGACGCTGTTCGGCATCGTGGCGCCCGGCTTCGGCCTGGCCGTGGTGTTCGGCGGCGGCGCGCGCCAGCTCGCGCGCGCGATCGTCGACGGCCAGCTCGATTCGCGACTCACTCAGCCCAAGCCCGTGCTGCTGCACGCCGTGGCCTCGCAAAGCACGGCGTCGGGCTGGGGCGACGTGCTGACCGGGGCGGGCATGCTGTATCTCGCAGGGCGCCTCGACCTGGCGCACGCGCCGTTCATCGCGCTCGCGATCGCGGTCAGCGCGCTGACCTTCGTGGCCTCGGCGGTCATCTTCCAGAGCCTGGCGTTCTGGCTGGGCGACGTGGAGCAGCTCGCGCGTCAGCTCTGGGAGTTCACCTTGAACTTCGCGCTCTACCCGCAGCCGCTGTTCGCGGGGAGTCTCTCGTTCATCCTGTACACGCTCCTGCCGGCCGGCTTCGTGGGCTTCCTGCCGGTGGAGATCGTGCGCAGCCCGAGCCTGCACGCCTGTCTCTACGCGCTGGGCGGGGCGGTGCTGTGGTGGACGCTCGCGATCGCCGTATTCACGGCCGGGCTGCGGCGCTACGAGTCGGGCAACCGCTTCGGCGCGACCGGAAGCTGAGTCATGCCCCGGCGACGGCGCGGTAGACCGCGCGCAGCCGGCGCGCCGACGCGGTCCACGACATGGCGCGGGCGCGCGAGAGGCCGCGCCCGCGCAGCTCGCCCGCCAGGTCGGAGTCGTGGGTGACTCGCGCGAGCGCGTCCGCCAGCGCCTCGGGCGAGCGCGCGTCGACCAGAAGCGCCGCGTCGCCCGCGGCTTCGGGCAGCGACGCGGCATTCGAGCACACCACCGGCGTGCCGCAGGCCATGGCCTCGAGCACGGTCAGCCCGAAGCCCTCGTAGAGGCTCGGCACCGCGCAGGCGCGCGCCGCGCCGATCAGCGCCACCAGCTCGGGCTCGGGCAGCCCGGAGAGGCGCGTCGTGCGCGCGCGCAGGCCGTGGCGCTCGAGTGACTCCTCGAGCTCGGACTCGCCGTCCGAGCCGCGCCCGACCAGCACCAGCCGCAGCTGGGGCAGGCGGGCGAGCGCCTCGACCAGCGCGGGGAAGTTCTTGCGCCGCGACACCAGCCCGATCGCGATCACGTACTCGCCGTGCGCCTCGCGCGTCTTTGCCACGGTCTCCGGCGTGGGCGGGCGGAAGCGCGCGCAGTCCACCCCGAGGTGCACCGGGTGCACGCGCTCGCGCGGCAGGCCGTACTCCTCGCACACCTCGCCCGCCGTGAACGCGCTGTAGGTGACCACGTGGTCGGCGCGCGCCACCGCGTCGGCGATCTTCCCGCCGCGCCGCTCGTGCCAGCGCTCGCTCACCCACTCGGTGTTTCGCACGGCGTTCAGGTCGTGGATCGTGACGAGCTTCGGCACGCGCGGCGTGCTGGGCACGAACACGCCGTGCGCATGGAAGAGGCTCGCGCCCCGCAGCAAGAGGCCGTTCAACGGGTCGGCGGCGAGGCGCAGGCGCGCGTTGGGCGCGTCCGGCCGCCACGGCTCGCCCTTGCGCCAGCGCGAGAGCCGCGTGCACAGCAGATACTCGGTGCCCGGGTCGTCGGCGAGCAGCGCGCCCACCGTGCCGCGGATCGCGCCGCCCACGCCGCCGGCCGGGCCGGGGCCCGCCGCGGAGCTCACTTCCAGCGCGAAGCGGGTCAGTGGCTCACTCGCCGTCGATCAGCCGGGGCAGGAGCGCCCCGATCGGTCCGCGCACCACCGCGTCGGCCAGGTCGTCCATTTCCGTCGGCTCGGCGTTCAGGATCACCACGCGCGCGCCCCCGCGCTTGGCGATCGGCACGATCGCCGCGATCGGGTAGACCGACAAGGTGGTGCCGACCGCGAACATCAGGTCGCACTCGTTCGCGGCGCGCTCGGCGCGGCGCAGGTCGTGCTCGACCAGACCCTGGCCGAACGAGATCGTGGCCGACTTCAGGATGCCCCCGCAGCTCCGGCAGGGCGGGTCGGACTCGCCGCCGCGCACGCGCGCCAGCGCGCGCTCCATGGCTGCGCGCTCGCCGCAGTCCAGGCACACCACCTCGCGCACGTTGCCGTGGATCTCGACCAGCTTGCCGAGCGAGCTGCCCGCCGCGACGTGCAACCCGTCGACGTTCTGCGTGACCAGGAGGTGCAGGTTCCCCGCCTGCTCCAGCCGCACCAGCGCGTGGTGGCCGGCGTTCGGCTTGGCGGTCCACATCTCGGAGCTCAGCCGGTGCTGCCAGGCGCGCTCGCGCACCGACTTGTCGGCCACGTAGTGCGACAGGGTGGCCATCTTCTCGGCGCCGGGGTTCTTGGTCCAAAGACCGTTCGGCCCGCGGAAGTCGGGAATGCCTGACTCGGTCGAGATACCCGCGCCGGTCAGCACCACCACGCGCTGCGCGCCGCGGATCCAGCCCGAGACCTCGGCCAGCTCTTCGTCCTCGCGCCCCATGCCGGGATTCTCGCACGACTGGCGCGAGCGGTCGCCCGTCTCCTAGGATGACGACGTGCCCGCGCCACCGACGTCTTACCACTCACCGAAGCTCGAAGGACGCCGCATCGCAGGAAAGGGGGGCCGGACCCTCGTGGCCCGCGAGCCGATCGCGGCCGACGAGGTGCTGGTCGTGTTCGGCGGCGAGGTCGTCCCGGCCGGCCGGCTCGAGGCGCTCTCGCCCGCCCAGCGCCTGCTCACGCTGCAGGTCGAAGAGGACCTGTATCTCGTGTCGGGTCACGACGGACCCGCCGACTGGGTGAACCACTCCTGCGCGCCCAACAGCGGCCTGCGCGGGCAGATCGTGCTGGTCGCCATGCGCGCGCTCGAGCCGGGCGAGGAGATCTGCTTCGACTACGCCATGAGCGACGGCACCCCCTACGACGAGTTCACCTGCGGCTGCGGCGCCGACACTTGCCGCGGCAAGGTGACGGGCGAGGACTGGACCCGCCCCGAGCTCTGGGACCGCTACCGCGGCTACTTCTCGCCCTACCTGCAGCGGCGCATCGACGCCCGGCTGGCGGGGAACCGGGGTTTGCGGTCTCATAGGGCGTAGGGGCCAAGGGAGACGACGGTGAGCGACCAGGTGCAGGAATACGAGGGCGCGCTGGACCGCGGGCTCGAGGGCGTGGTCACGTGCACGACCTCGATCTCCACGATCGAGGGCACGACGTTGCTCTACCGCGGCTACACGATCGAGGACCTCGCGCAGAACGCGAGCTTCGAGGAGGTCGTGTATCTCTTGTGGTACGGCTGGCTGCCGACGCGCCGCGAGCTCGACGAGTTCTGCACCGACCTGCACCACTCCATGGCGCTGCCGCCCGAGGCCTTCGGCTGGTTCCACGGCCTGCCCACGCGCGTGCACCCGATGGACTTCCTGCACGCGGTGATCGCGGGACTCACTCTGCACGACCCCGACGCCAACCTGGTGAACGCCGCCGCCACGCTGCGCAAGTCGACGCGGCTGTCGGCGCGCGTCGGCACGATCGTGGCGGCCTACCAGCGCGTGCGCTCGGGTCAATGGCCGCTGCAGCCGCTGCCCGAGAAGTCGATCGCCTGGAACTTCCTCTACATGCTGAAGGGCGAGGAGCCCGACGAAGCCACCGTGCGGCGCTTCGACACCTGTCTGGTGCTGCACGCCGACCACGAGCTGAACGCGTCCGCGTTCTCGGCGCGAGTCACTTCGAGCACGCTCTCGGGCCTGTACTCGAGCGTCATGGCCGCGATCGGCACGCTGAAGGGGCCGCTCCACGGCGGCGCCAACGAGCAGGTCGCGCGCATGCTGCTCGAGATCAAGTCACCCGACCGGCTCGAGGGCTGGCTCGACAACACGCTGCGCTCGGGCGAGAAGATCATGGGCTTCGGCCACCGCGTGTACAAGGAAGGCGACCCCCGCGCCAAGATCCTGAAGAAGATGAGTCAGGAGATCACGCGCGAGAACGGTCACCCCGAGCTGTACGAGATGAGCGCCCGGCTCGAGGAGCTCATGCAGCAGAAGAAGGGCCTGATCTGCAACGTCGACTTCTACTCCGCGTCGGTCTACTACAGCATGGGCATCCCGATCGACCTGTTCACGCCCGTGTTCGCGACCAGCCGTATCTCGGGCTGGTGCGCGCACGTGCTCGAGCAGTACCAGAACAACCGCATCTACCGCCCGCGCGGCAAGTACGTGGGCCCGGTGGGTGAGGTGTACGTCCCGATCGACGAGCGCTGATCCGCTCTTCCGGGCGTGATGGCGAGCCTGCTCCTCGCGATCGTTTAGGCTGCGCTACGGAATGATTTCGCCCCGTTGGCTCGTCGGACCGTGATGGCGCTCGCGACCTCCGCCATGAGCGGCCCGCTGCTGCCGGGCCTGGCGGCGCCGGTCGCGGCGCTCGGGCTGCTCGAGCCAGGAGGCGTGGCCGACGCGTCCCGGGTCCTCGCCGGTCCCTCGACCCGCCACCGGGTTGCGCACGCGCGGAGCTTCGAGGAGCTTAGTCGGGCGCTGCGGGATGCGCCGATTGCCGGCGGGGAGCATTGACCGCATGGCGGTGCTGATCTGGGCTGGTTTCCTGGCGCTGATCCTGGTGTTCCTGGCCATGGATCTCGGCGTCTTCAACAAGACCCCGCGCGTGATCAGCACTCGCGAGGCGCTGGTCTGGACGCTGTTCTACGTCTCGCTGTCGATGGCGTTCAGCGGCGCGGTCTTCGCGCTGTTCGAGCACGACTGGGCCGGCATCGCCACGAACGCGCCGGTGCACCTCGACGGCAAGCGCGCGGTCATCCAGTACCTGACCGGCTACCTGGTCGAGTACTCGCTCTCACTCGACAACGTGGTCGTGATCGCGCTGATCTTCAGCTACTTCCGCGTGCCGCTCGCCTACCAGCACCGGGTCTTGTACTGGGGCGTGCTGGGCGCGCTCGTGTTCCGCGGCATCATGATCGGTGCCGGGGCGGCCTTGCTCGCGCGCTTCGCGTGGATCTCGTACGTGTTCGGGGCGCTCCTGATCGTGTCTGCCGCGCGCATGCTCTCGGCCAGCGGCGAGTCCATCGACCCCGACCAGAACAAGCTGTACTGCGCGCTGCGCCGCCTGTACCCGATCCACGACGACTTCGTCGAGCACAAGTTCTTCATCCGGCAGTCGGGCAAGCGGCTGGCGACCCGGCTGTTCGTGGTGCTGATGTTCGTGGAGACGTCGGACGTGATGTTCGCGATCGACTCGATCCCGGCCATCTTCGCGGTCACGAGTCACCCCTTCCTGGTGTTCAGCTCGAACGTCTTCGCCGTGCTCGGGCTGCGCAGCCTGTATTTCGCGCTCGCGCCCATGATCGAGCACTTCCGCTACATGAAGGCGAGCCTGGTGCTCTTGCTCGCGTTCGTGGGCGTGAAGATGATCCTGGCGCACCACGTGGAGATTCCGACCACGGCCTCGCTCGGCGTGATCGTGGGCATCCTGGGCATCGGCGCGCTGGCCTCCGTGGTGGGCGCGCGCCGCGAATCCGCGCGGCTCGGCTCGCCGGTGGTGCCCGCCGAGCTCGAGCAGCTCGCGCGACTCACGCTGCGCGCCGCGCGCCGCATGGTGGTGCTGGTGATCGGCGGGACGGTGCTCTTGATCGGCGTGGCCATGCTGGTGCTGCCGGGGCCGGGGCTGGTGGTCGCGCCGCTCGGGCTGGCGATCCTCGCGACCGAGTTCGTGTGGGCCAAGCGCCTGCTCTCGCGCGTGCGTGACTCGGCCACGAGCGCCGCCTCGACCGTGTCGAGCGCGCTGCGCCGCGGCTCCTCGGGCCGCTAGCAGCGATGGTGCGGGAGCTCTCGGTCTCCACGAAGGGACCGGGGTTGTACGAAGTGACCCGCGAGCTCGAGTCACTCGTGCGGGGGGCGGGCGTCGCCGAGGGACTGTGCACCGTGTTCGTGCGCCACACGTCGGCGAGCCTGCTGATCCAGGAGAACGCCGACCCCGACGTGCGCCGCGACCTCGAGGCCTTCCTCGCGCGCCTGGTGCCCGAAGGCGACCCGCTCTACCGCCACGTGACCGAAGGCCCCGACGACATGCCTGCGCACGTGCGCGCCGCGCTCACCGCGACCTCGCTCTCGATCCCGATCCTGCGCAGCCACCTGGCGCTGGGCACCTGGCAAGGCGTGTATCTCTGGGAGCATCGCCGGCGCGGCAGCGAGCGCGAGCTCGTGGTGCACCTGGGCAGCTAGGGCCGCGGGGCGATCTCGTTCATGTCGTAGCGGGTCATGAGCGCGACCCCGTCCCGGAGCCGGAACACGAAGTGTTCCTGGCCGCTGCGCTTGGAGTAGCGGCTGTTCACGACCACTTCGATGCGGGCCGCGGAGATGTTCACCGTCTTCACGATCGAGACGCGTTGGAACGAGAGGTGTCTCCCGTATTGTGTCTCGAGCTGGGTCATGGCCGAGGCGAACTGCTCCGCGGTCGCGGATTCATGGAACTCGGGGTCCGCCTCTTCGTAGATGCGGGCGTACTCTCGGAGGTTGACGTGGGTGTGGAAGCGATCGATCGCCTCCCATGCGGCCTTCTCCTCGTCCGGGGTCAGCACACACCGGCCGAGACAGGAGCTCAGGAGCAGGAGCAGCGCGAGCGGGGCGATCGCTCGCGCCTCACGACGCACGTTCAGTTCGCGCCGATCTTGACGCTCTTGCCTTCGGACAGGCCCGCGGCGTCGCCGATCACCAGCGCTTCGCCGCCTTCGAGGCCGCTCTCGATCGCGACCTGGTCGCCGCGCTCCGCGCCGGCGCGCAGCGCTTGCCGGCGCAGCTTGCCGTTGGTCACGACCCACGCGAAGCTGCCGTTCGAGTCACTTCGCACGGCGCTCTTCGGGACGAGCACGAGCGGGGGGCCGTTCTCGGCCGCGGGCTGCTCGCCGGCCAGGAAGTTCAGCCGGACGCTCATGTCGGGCAGCAGATAGTCGTCGGGGTTCTGGATGCCGACCTCGATCTTGAGCGTGCCCTTCGAGCGGTTCACCTGCGGGTACATCTTCACGACCTTGGCCTCGTAGCGCTTGTCGGGGTAGGCGTCGGGCGTCACGAACGCCTTCTGGCCCAGGTGCACGCGGTTGAGGTCGGCCTCGGCGACGTCGACCTCGGCGCGCAGGTCGGAGAGGTTCGCCATGCGGATCAGGTCGCCCGAGCCGGCGAAGCCGCCGGGCACGGCCATCTCGCCGACCTCCTTCAGCTTGGCGAGGATCACGCCGTCGGCCGGCGCGCGCAGCACGGTGTAGTCGAGGTTCACCTCGGACTGCGCGATCTCGGCCTCGAGCTGAGCGATCTGGGCCCGGTCCACGCGCAGCTGGGTCTCGGCGGTGTCGAGCTCGTTCTGCGAGGCGTAGTTCTGCGCGCGCAGCTTGCGCTGGCGCTCGGCCTGGATCTTGTGCAGGTCCTCGTTCGCGCGAGTCACTGCCAGTCTGGCCTTCTGACTCTCGAGCGCGGCGCGGTAGTCGCGGTCGTCGAGCTGTACGAGGGGCTGTCCCAGCTTCACGTGGTCGGACTCGTCGACGAAGAACTTCTCGATCCGGCCGGGAATGCGCACGCCGATCGAGATGTACTTGTCCGCAGTCACCACGTAGCCGGAGCCGGAGAGCACGGCGACCGACGGCGCCGAGCCGCCGGGCTCGATGCGCGAGGCGTAGGCGACCTGCACGATCCTCGGGCCGCCGAGAGACAGCCACACCACGACGCCCACGAGCACCGCGACCACGGCGGCGCCGATCGCGATCCAGCGCGTGGGCACGCGCTGGGGCGGCTTGCGCGCCGTGGAGCTGCCGCGGTCGATACGCAGGGCCTGGAGGTCGTCGCGCAGGTTGCGTGGGGCTTCGGCCGCCATGTGATTCGCGAATTCTACGCTTTCCGGAGGGCCTCGACCGGCCGCAGCCGGGCCGCGGCCCAGGCCGGGAAGAAGCCGCCGATCAGACCGATCAAGATCGACAGCACGAAGGGGAACACCAGGTCCTGCGGCGCGACGGTCAGCTCGACCACGCTGGTGCTGAAGGTCTTCGAGTTCATGCCGATTCCGCCGAGCGCGTGCGAGATCAGGTACCCCCCGACCGCGGACACGGCTCCGCCGATCGCGAAGCCGGCCATGGCAGTCATCACTGACTCGGCGAGGAACGCCGTGAGGATTGCGCCGCGCGAGAAGCCCAGCGCCCGCAAGGTGCCGATCTCGGAGGTGCGTGACTGCACCGCGGCATACAGCGTGTTCGCCGCGCCAAAGATCGCGCCGATGCCCGCGAACACCGCCACTGCCACCACCACGATCAGGAGCGTGTTGCCGGTGCTGGCGAGCTCCTGGTAGTAGTCGGTCTCGCGCGAGGCCGAGAGCGCCCAGCGCGAGTCATCGGCAATGCGCCGCGCCAGCGCGTCCATGTCGGCGCCCGGCGCGACCCGGACGCGCAGCCCGGAGTAGGGCAGCGTGCGCTTCGCGTCGTTGGCGAGCTCGCGCGCGTCGACCCACACCTCGCTCTCGAACGACGACCCGCCCGACTCGAGCACGCCCACGACCTTCCACACGCCGTGGCCGAAGTGGAGATCGGAGCCGATCTGCGCGCCCTGGTAGCGCCCCGCCACGCTGCGGCCGACCACCGCTTCGCTGCTCGACGGGTGGAACATGCGGCCTTCCTTGATGTGCACCTCGTCGTGCACCTGCAGCGCGACCGGCTCGACGCCGCGCACCAGCACGTTCTCGCGCACGCCGTCGAGCGTCTTGAAGAACGGCTGCACCACGAGCTCGGGCGAAGCCAGCGGGTTGCCCTCCGAGTCTTTCGCCACGCCGTCGAAGAGTCGGACGGCCTGCACGGCCTCGAGCGCCAGCTGACTCGAGCCGTCGTTGTTCGCGCCCTTGCGCATCACGATCAGGTTGTCGGGCGAGCCCGACGCCACCATGCTGCGCTTCAAGCTGCCGACCAGGCTCCATAGGAGCGTGATGGCCACCACGACCAGGGCGATCACCGCCACCGTGAACGCCGTGCGCGTGCCGCGCGCCAGCATGCTGCGCCAGCTGTACGACAGCGGCAGCGCCACTCAGAACACCTCGCGCAGGGTGGCCGCCACGCTGCGCCGCGATGCGCCCAGCGCGGGCAGCCAGCCGGAGATGATGCCAATGAAGAACGCGACGAACAGTGACTGGATCAGAATCGCGTCGGTGATCACGAAGCCTGTGAGCGGCCCGAGCTGCGGTCCCGTCCCGCCGCCGGTCGAGGTCATCTTGCGCAGGAACAGGGTGAGTCCCAGCGACGACAGCGCGCCCACCGCGCCCGCCGCGGTCGACAGCATCACCGCCTCGGCGAGGAGCGTCGAGAACACGGTGCGCTTGCGGAAGCCGATCGCCTTCAGCACTGCGATCTCGCCGATGCGCTCGCGCACCGACATGCTCGCGGTGTTCGCGGCCACGAACACGATGCACAGAGTGACCACGCCGGTCACGATCTCGATCACGTAGATCAGCTGCTTCAGGCTGCCGAAGAAGCCGCGGATGAAGTCCTTTTCCGTCTCGGACGCGGTCTCGGCGTCGCTGTTCTTGAACATCTCGTCGATCTCGCGCATGACGCCGTTCACGCGCTCGGGATCGTCGACCCGGGTCCAGATCATGCCGGTCTGGTCGCCGTTGCCGCCGACCGCGGCCAGCGCCTGCACGAGATATTCGCGCTGGAAATAGAAGCTGTTCGAGGAGTCCACGGGGATCTCGCCCACGATGCGGAAGGAGAGATTCACCGGGAACACGGTGCTCTGCAGCGTGACCACGTCGCCGACCTTCCACTTCTGCTCGTTGAGCACGCGCCGGCCCACCAGCGCGGAGTCACGGTACTTGCGGAAGTCGTCGAGCGCCTTCGGGTCCACCTTCCAATCGGCGTAGACCTGGCCGAACGCCTCCGGGTCGACGGCGAAGTTCGGAAACGAGACGCCCTTGGTGGGATCGATCGCGCCGCCGAACCACTGCCAGCTGAGCGCGGCGACCACGCCGGGAATGCCGCGCACCTTGTTGAGATAGGCGTAGGGCAGGGAGTAGACGATGCCGGCCTGGTTGTGAGTCGAGATGCGCGTGTTGGCGGCGATCGAGTTCACCACGCCGTCGAGCCCGGCCGGCATGGTGCGCAGCGCGCACACCAGCGCGATGGCCAGGGCGATGGTGGCGCCCGTGAGGATCGAGCGCAGCTTGTTGCGGCCCAGGTTGCGGAGCACGAGCGGGAGATACTTCATCCCGCGGCCCCCCGCGCGGCCCCGCCGGGCCGCTTCTCGAGCAACACGCCCTTGTCGAGGTGGATCACTTCGTCGACCCATTTCTCGGCGCGCGGGTCGTGCGTGACGATCACGACCGTCTTCCCGAAGTCGCGCCGCAGGGTCTGCAGCAGCGACAGGATCTCCTCGGCGTTCTTCGCGTCGAGGTCGCCGGTGGGCTCGTCGGCCACGATCAGCTCGGCGTCGGTCACGATCGAGCGGGCGATCGCCACGCGCTGCTGCTCGCCGCCCGAGAGCTGGCGGGGCAGGTGGTCGGCGCGATCGGCCAGGCCGACCACGCGCAGCGCCGTCTCGGCGCGCTGTCGGCGCTCGGCCTTCGACAGGTGGGTGAGCAGGAGCGGCAGCTCCACGTTCTCGACCGCGTTGAGCACCGGGATCAGATTGAAGAACTGGAACACGAAGCCCACGGTGTGGGCGCGGAACTCGGCGAGCTCGTCCTCCGACATCTCGTTCAGCCGCTTGCCGGCCACCGTGACCTCGCCGGAGTTCGGCCGGTCGAGACCCGCCAGCACGTTGAGCAAGGTCGACTTGCCCGAGCCCGACGGGCCCATGAGCGCGACGAAGCGCTGCTTGGCCACGTGCAGACTCACTCGCTCGAGCGCGTGGATCTCGTCGGCACCGCGCGTGTAAAGACGAGATACATTGACAAGATCGATCAAGTCTCGGCTCCTCGCGGGGGGATCGTGCGAGGATGATATCCGATCGCTTCCGTCCGCGCGCTGCCGCAGGCGGACTGCACTAATGCAGCGCGTGGGTAGGGTGCCCACGCGCTCCGCTGTCGTGTCTTACAGCCCGTGACGCATTTCTGCGACGGCTTCGATCAGTCGGTCGAGCACGCGGCGCACGTCGTGCGCAGGCGGACGCTCGGCGGGCTCGCGCTCGGCGTCGGGCTCGCGCGGGTTCAGGTCCTGGTGGTCGACGAACGCGGCGATCACGCGGTGCAGCTTTCCGCTCGAGAGTCGCCGGCGGTAGCGGATCAAACGGTCCGTGGCGTAGTCGACCCCGTCGCCCGTGATGCGGTCGCGCCGGTTGATCACCGCCGAGCGGCGCGCGACCTCGCGCAAAAGCTCGGCGAGCGCGCGGCGCTCGAACGCCGCGGCCGCGCGCATCAGCCGCAGATACGAGCGCTGCAGGCGGCTGGCCATGCGCAGGCGCGTGGGCGTGGCGGCGCGGTCGGCGCGCGCGGCGTAGCTCGAGAGACCGAGCCGCAAGAGCTCACGCCCGGCGAGCGGCGCGGGCGACGCGGCGAAGCGCAGCGGCAGCTCGCGCAGTAAGTCGCGCATGCTGAAGACCGCGTTCCAGGTCAGCCCGTCCGGGACCTTGCACGGGCCGCGCGCCGAGCGCGCGCGCTCGAAGTAGGAGAACGCGCGCCGGAAGCGCTCGAGCTCGCGCCGCCGCGTGCGCAGCAGGTGGGCGGCGGTGCGCGTCCGCAAGCCGAGCTTGCGCACCAGCAACCGCTCCTTGGTGAGCGCGAACTCGCGGTCGAAGATGCGCAGGCACGGGTCGTGCGCGAACTCTTCCAGCGGGCGCTTCCTGCCCTCGAGCAGACAGGCACGGATCTGCGCGAAGCACTGCGCGATGTAGCGCGCCTTCACGCGCTGCTCGGGGATGGTCGTGGACCAGCGCTCGGCGTCGTCGAAGCGGTACTCGCGATGGTAGAGCCCGAACTGTCTCACCGAGCCGTAGTCGACGATGCCGCCGTCGGCGAGCACGTTGTCGCCGTCCCAGTCGAGCCAGCAGAACACGTACTCGCTCTCGAACGTGGCGGCGGCGCGCGCGAACACGCGCGCGCACTCGTCGGCCAGGAAGCGGTGGCGCGCCGCACCGGGCGCGACGCGCGGCCAGTCACCGTTGGCGATCTGGCGCTCGGCGAACAGGTCGATCGCCGCGCGCAGGCGCGTGAGATCGCCTTGCTTCAGCGGCGCGAAGAAGTGAGAGGGGCGCAAGAGGTTCCTGCCCGCGCGCACGTTGATCGCGTAGCCGTTGCGCAGCGCGATCACCGCCAGCACGCGCTCGGTCGGGATGCCGTTGCGGTGGAAGGTCTCGGAGAGCAGCGCCGCCGAGATGCCCTCGCCCAGCGCCGCCGTGCCGCAGCCGTAGCTCGCGGTGCGCGTGCCGGTGCGGAAGAAGCGGCCCTCGTGCGCGGTCGCCGGGCACAGCCGAGTGACTCCCACGCCGCAGCTCGACACGTCCCAGGTGACTCCGGCGTGCGTGATGGTGCCGTTCCACACGCTGCGCCCGTCGCCCGAGGTCGTGCCGCGCCGGCCCGGATGCTGGAGCTGCAGATAGCGCGTGGCCATGTAGGTGTGCGGCAGGCGGTCGCGGCTGGGCACGCGCGTGCGGTGCAGATAGTCCCACTCGTTCAGGATCTGCAGCCCGAAGGTGCGCAGGATCGCGCGCGACAGCTCCGGGTTGAGCCGCTCGGGGTGTGACTGCGGCACCAGCCCCATCTCCTTCGCCAGCGCGAAGTTGAAGAAGGCGACCTGGCCGTCGCGCCTGCGGCGCGCGCTGTAGTCCACGAAGCCGCCGGAGACCCGGCGCTTCCAGGGGTGGCTGCCGTCGATGCGGCGGAACCGTGGGTACTTGGCTTTGGGGGCCACGGGGTGTTCCACGACCCCGATCGGAGACGAGCGCGGCGCCCTTTAGGCTAGGATGGCGCGCATGGCAAAGATCGTCGGCAACGTCCGTCCCGAAGACGACTACACCCACCCGCTCGGCCCCGAGCAGAACTTCAACGAGTCGGTGTATTTCAACTTCTTCGACCGCGAGCAGGGGCGCGGCGGCTTCCTGCGCATCGGCAACCGTGCCAACGAGGGCTACGCGGAGCTGACCGTCATCGTCTACAACGCCGACGGCTCGGCCTTGTTCAACTACAAGCGCCCGCCGATCAGCACGAACGACGGCTGGAACGCGGGCGGTCTGTCGGTCGAGGTGTTGGTGCCGGCCGAGAAGCTGCGCACGAAGTACGACGGCTCGGTGGTGTATCTCGCCGACCCGCGCGCCATGCAGGACCCGGGCAAGGCGTTCAAGGAGAACCCGCACCGGCGGCTGTCGCTCGACCTGGTGCACGAGGCCGTGGGGCCGCTCTACGGTCACGTGGGGAAGCCCGGCGACGGCAACGAGTTCGCGCGCGCACACTTCGAGCAACACATGAAGGTGTCGGGCACGATCGCGGCCGAGGGCGAGCCTCCGGTCGAGATCCGAGGCCACGGCCTGCGCGACCACTCCTGGGGCCCGAGATACTGGCAGTCGACGCCGTCCTACCGCTGGATCACCGGCAACTTCGGCGACGACATGGGCATGGTGATCTCGATCGTCGGCGACCGCGTGGGCGGCGTATTCCACAAGGGCGAGGAGCTGCTGCGCATCACCAACGTGGAGCTGGACACCGACTACGAGCAGGGCACGCGCTATCACTCCGGGCTGCGCGCCAAGCTGACGCTGTCGGACGGCGCCAAGCACACGATCGAGGGTCGCGTGCGCGGCTTCATCCCGCTGCGCAACCGCCGCGCCGGCCAGAACACGCACATCGGCGAGGGCATGACCGAGTACACGCTCGACGGCAAGCGCGTGGGCTACGGCTTGAGCGAGTATCTGGACCAGAACGCCTAGGGCCAGTAGAGCCGCTTCGCCTCGAAGCGCAGCCGGTCGCGGAACTCCGGCGCCGCGACCTCGGCCATCGCCAGCGCGCGCTCGCGCACCGACTTGCCGAGCAGGCGCGCCACGCCGTGGTCCGTCACGATCGTGTCGGCGATCTCGCGCGGGATCGAGACGATCTGACCCGCCTCGAAGCCGGGCACGATCGTCGACACGCTGCCGTTGCGCGCGGTCGAGGGCAGCACGGTCACGTAGCGGCCCCGCTTGGCGAGATAGGCGCCCAGGGCGAAGCCCAGGTGACCGCCGAGCCCCGTGTACACCTGCGGGCCGAAGGCGTACACGCCGATCTGGCCGGTGAGATCGACCATGAGCGCGCCGTTCATCGCGACCATGTCGTCGTGCGCGGCGATCGAGCGCGGGTCGTTGGTGTGCTCGTAGGAGTGCACCTCGAAGGCGGGGTTGCGCTCGATGTAGTCGAGGTCCTCGAGTGAATTGCCGATGTGCGCGGCGACGAACTTGCCCGGGTGCAGCGCGCCGCGCCGGCCGTTGATCACGCCGCGCCGCGCCAGGTCCACGAGCCCCGGCACGGTGAGCTCGCCGAAGTAGGTCAGGTCGTTGCGCTCGTCGAACGCGCCGAGCTGCGCCAGCACGCCGGTGTGCGAGCCCAGGCCGATCTGGATCGTGGCCCCGTCCGGGATCAGTCCTTTCACGTTCTGCGCGATCGCGCGGTCGCAGGCGTCGAACTCGGTCGGGATGGGCGCGACCAGCCGCGGCCGGTTGTTGCGCACGGCTGCATCGAGCTGTGACACGTGGAGCCAGCTGTCTCCGCAGGTGCGCACGACCGACTCGTTCAGCTCGACCACGACCTTGCGCGCACGCCGGGCGTTCGTGACTGCATCCCAGCACGCGTTGCCGACGCAGCACCAGCCGTGCTCGTCCGGCGGAGACACCGTGAGCATGAGCTCGTCGATCGGCTGCGCCTCTTCGCGCCCCGCGTCGACCGCCTTGTGCTGCATGATCATCGACAGCGGGTGGAAGTCGATGATCCGGTCGGCGAGCGCCTTGCGTGCGTCGGGCTGCACCGCGTACTGGATCTGCAGGTCGAACGACTCCATGGCCTCGCGCTTGAACCAGCCGAAGTCCGGGATGATCGTGCTGCGGATCTTCACGCCGCGGACCTGCGAGCCGCGCGCCGCGAGCGCAGCCAGGATCGAGATCGGCGCGTGCGTGCTGGGGATCCAGATCTGGTCGCCCGACTGCACCAGGCTCGCGGCCTGCTCGGCGGACATGAGTTTCTGGTCGAGTTCGCGCTTGGGGTCGACGTCTAGACGGAGCTGGGCCATCGCTCGAGCATCGTACCTCAGGTGCCGGAGCGCCTGGGTGCGCCGGGCCGCGCGGCGCTCCCACGCGGATCGGTCACCGACACCAGGCCGACGCCTCCGATCCGGTGGTCACGGACATCTCCCAGGACCGCTCCATCGAGCCGACGCAATCCGAAGAGGGCCCGAGTCAGGCCATTCATCCGATGGTCCGTGCGCTCCCGTTGGCTCGATGGTGTTCAGGCGGGCGAAGCCCGCAATCTCCAACAAGTGTGGGACGCGAAGTGATTCGCGGGAGCGACTGGGCGTGGCGGGCGTAGCGCCGCTTCGACCCGCGCAGAGGGTCTCGCAGGCAAGCACCCGGAAGTCCGCGTGGGAGCGCGGCGCGGCCCGGCACGCCCAGTCGCCCCCGCGCCACCGTCCTTGCGAACCCGCCGAAAAAGCGCAAAATGCCGCGCCCCACGGGAGGCCAACCGTGACCGCCTTCGGCGTCGACTTCGGTACGACGAACTCTGCGCTGGCGCGCGCGGACGGAGACGGGCCGGCACGGCTCGCTCACTTCTCGCGCGGCGGCGGCAAGCGCACGCGCACCTTCCGCTCGGTGGTCTACTTCGAGAGTCCCGAGGGTCTGCCGGCGCGCGAGCTCGCCGGGCCGCGCGCGATCATGCGCTATCTCGCGGCCGAGGAGCCGGGGCGGCTGGTCCAGTCACTGAAGTCGTTCCTCGCGGCGCGCGACTTCTCGGCCACGCGCATCTTCGACCGCGAGTACCGGCTCGAGGCGCTGATCGCCGTGCTGCTGCGCAGCTTGTTCCGCGAGGGCACGGAGACCGTGGGCGAGATCGCGGGCACCGTGGTCGTGGGCCGGCCGGTGCGCTTCGTGTCCGCGCGCAGCGCCGAGGACGAGGAGCTGGCGCTGGCGCGCTTGCGCGCCGCGTTCGCGACCGCCGGCGTCGAGGACATCGTGTTCGAGTACGAGCCGGTCGCGGCGGCGTACCACTACGAGCGCGCGCTCGACCACGACGAGCTGATCCTGATCGGCGACTTCGGCGGCGGCACGAGTGACTTCTCGCTGATCCGCGTCGGCCCCGGTCCGCGCAAGGCGCGTGACTCGGGCGGGGCGCTGCCCGTGCTCGGCAACGCCGGCGTGCCCGTGGCCGGCGACGTGTTCGACGGCCGGCTCGTGCGCGCGCTGGTCGCGCCCGCGCTGGGGCTGGGAGCCGAGTACCGCTCGATCTTCGACCGCGTGCTGCCGGTGCCGCGCTGGCTCTACGGTCACCTCGAGCGCTGGCACCACCTGTCGTTCCTGCGCACGCCGCGCACGCTCGCGCTGCTCTTCGACCTGCAGCGCGAGGCGCTCGAGCC
>DATKAO010000255.1 GCA_035498015.1 Myxococcota bacterium | reverse complement strand
TCCCGGCGCTCGCCGGGAGTCAGGAGCTCGAGCGGCTGGTCCAGCGCCTCGCGCAGCTCGCGCTCCTCGGACGGGACCAGGTCGCCCTCGATGTAGCGCACGCGCCAGTTGATGCGGTCCTGGCGCTTCACGCCCTTCTTGAAGCGCAGGCCCAGCACCTTCGGGTGGCGGCCCAGGTGCCAGGTGTCGGCCTTCGCGCCCGCGAGCTTGGTGCAGTCGACGCGTGACTGCTGGCCGGCGCCGATGCCGATCATCTGGCCGTCGAGCGCGTAGCCCACGGAGTTCGACTGCGTGTATTTCAGCGTGATCAGCCCGAGCAGCAGGTCGCGGCGGGCCGCGGCGTCGAGCTCGCCGCACACCACGTTCGCCAGGTCGGCCTCGCTGATGCGCCGGTTGTTGCGATCCTGCACCAGGCGCACGCCGAACACCTCGCGCGCCTCGCGCTCCGGCGGGCGGTAGCCGGCATCGCTCTGCAGCACGATGAAGCCGCCGCCTTTCTTCTCGCACAGCGTGCGCAGCGCCTTGGCGTCGTAGCCCGGCGCGATGATGCCGTCGGAGACCACGCCCTTCAGGAAGTCCGCGGTGCGCTCGTCGACCGTGTCGGACAGCGCGACGAAGTCACCGAACGAGCACTTCGGGTCCGCGCCGCGCGCGCGCACGTAGGCGGTGGCGGCGGGAGTCAGTGACTCGCCGCGCACCTCGTAGGCGCGCGCCAGGTCGTCGGGCAGCGGCACCGCGACCGCTGCGCCCGCGGGAGACACGTGCTTGAAGCTCGCCGCCGCGGGCAGGCCCAGGGCATCGCGCGCTTCGGACACGAGCTGCCAGGCGTTGAGGGCGTCGAGCAGGTTGATCAGCGACGGGGTGCCGTTCAAGAGCTCGACCGGGAGCTTGCCCCCGTCGAGCGGCTCGAGCGCCGCGTAGCTCTGGTGGGGATTGCAGCCGTACTTGAGGCGCATGGCGCGGAGGATGCGGGAAGCGCGGCCGTTCCTCAACGCACGGCGGGGTGAAGCGCGCTTGCTGCAGCTCCGAGCCGCCCGGGGCCCGGAGCGCGCGCCGCGGCTGGCACCCGCGTTGCACAAGTGCCCGGCCGATGAGTCACACCGAGCTTCACCGGCTGGAACGAGCGCAGGCGCACGGCGCCGCCCTTCCGGCCGCACGCATTGCCGCCACCCTGACCGAAGCCGCCCTCGCGGTGCTCGTGGTCGGGATCTGGTGGCTGACCTGCGCCGCGGGCTGAGCCGCTAGCGGCGCTGGCCGAGCCCGCTCGCCGGCAGGATCTTGACCGCGAACCCGTCTGCCGTACGGCGCACGACCTCGGCGGCCAGCAGGATCGGCGCGGTCCCCGAGGCGTAGCGGATCTGGAGCGGCGTTCCCGCCGGCAGATCGAGCTGCACCCCGACGATGCGCGCGCCCGACGCGGACATGTCGGCAATGGCGCCGCGCTCGCGGCGGCCGTGCACATCGATCTCGACCGGGATCCGCGAGCGGCAACGCGGCGCAGCCTCGAGGTCCATGAACTTGATGATCTTCGGGCGCGGCGGCGGCAGCGGGATGGCTGGGTGAGCCACGGTCTTGGCCTTGGCTCGCGTCTTTCGTGAGCTCTTGCGCGCAGCCTTGCGCCGGGCCGTGGTCTTCGGTCTGCGCGGCGCGGCTTTCCGTGCCTTGCGGCCGGTGCCCTTCGCCTTCTTTCTCATCGCCATGAACGTGCGCCCCGCGAGCGGTTCCCAGGGTCGGGTCGGCAGAGCGGCGCGCCGGCTTGAACCTCTTTTGCTAGAGCACAGCCATGCCGCTCGCGCTCGAAGCCCTGCGCCTCCTGCCGCGCAATGCGCTGTCGCGCGCCCTGGGCCGGCTCGCGGCGCTGCGCCTGCCGCGGCCGCTGGTACGCGCCGAGATCGCCCTGTTCGCCGCCGCGGTTGGAGTCGACCTGTCCGAGATGCGCGAGCCGCCGGAGGCCTTCGCCTCCCTGCAGGCCTTCTTCATCCGCGAGCTCCGCCCCGGCGTGCGCCCGATCGATCCCGCCCCCGACGCGCTCGTGGCGCCCTGCGACGGCGCCTGGGGTGAGTCGGGCCAGGTGGTGTCGGGCCAGCTCATGCAGGTGAAGGGTCGCCCGTACGCGCTCGCCGAGCTCCTGGACTCCAAGGACGACGCGGCGCGCTTCGAGGGCGGCAGCTTCGCGACCTTCTACCTCGCGCCGCGCGACTACCACCGCTTCCATGCGCCCTGCGACGCGCGGGTGGAGCGCGCGCGCTACGTGCCCGGGACGCTCTGGCCGGTGAACCGGCTCGGGCTCACCGGCATCGACGGCCTGTATGCGCAGAACGAGCGCATCGCGGTCATGATGCGCGCGCGCGCCAACGACTCACTCCTGTGTCTGGTGGCGGTCGGCGCCACGCTGGTCGGCAAGGTGCGCCTGCGCTTCGACGGACTCCAGACGAACCTGCGCGCCGCGCGCGGCGAGGAGCGGCGCTACCCGGCGGACCTCGCGCTGGCCAAGGGCGAGGAGTGGGGTCACTTCGAGTTCGGCTCGAGCATCGTGCTCGTGGCGGCCCCGGGGGCGCTCGAGCTGGCCGGGCAGCCCGCGGGCACGCGCCTGCGCCTGGGCACCCGCATCGGCCGCCTGCGCGTGTGATCCGGGCCTGTGACCCGCGGCACCAAGCGCCCGGCGCGCCCGCCGATGAGTGAGCACGCGCGAACGCATGCGCTCTCGCGAGGGGATGCGCCATGGCCGCCACCGACATCCTGGGCAGCGCCGACGCTGCGCACCTGCTGCGCAGGGCCGGGTTCGGCGCGGCGCCCAAGGACCTGACTCACTTCGCGCCCCTGACCCGCGCCGCGGCCGTCGCGGAGCTGGTCGGCGCCAAGCCCCGCCGCTCGCGGCCGCCCGCGGGCAAGGACAGCGACGCGGCGCTCGCCAAGATGCAGGTCTGGTGGCTGAAGCAGATGCTCGCGCCCAGGTGGCGCCTGCACGAGAAGATCGCCCTGTTCTGGCACGCGCACTTCGGCACGTCGTGGAGCGCGCTGCCCAGCAGCGCGAAGCTCGCGCGCCAGAACGCGCTGTTCCGGCAGCTCGGGCTCGGCTCCTTCCGCACGCTGCTCTACGAAGTGACTCGCGACGCGGCCATGCTCGAGGCGCGCGACGGCGTGCGCAGCGGCCTGCCGGTGCCGAACGAGAACTACGCCAGCGAGCTGCTCGAACGCTACGCGCTGGGCGCGCTCGATGCGCAGGGCATGCCGAACTTCAGCCAGAGCGACGTGCACGACTTCGCGCGCGCTCTCTCCGGCTACCGGCTGGGGCCGAAGGACCTGTTCGGGCACGTCGAGCCGGGCGTGTTCGATGCGGGCCAGAAGCACGTGTTCGCGGGCCGCACGGGCGAGCTCATGGGGAACCTGGGCGTCGAGGACGAGACCGGCGCGCAGCTGCCGCCGGAGCGCAACGTGCTCGACGCCTTGTTCGCGCACCGCGACTCGGACGACCGCCCCACCCTGGCCCGCTTCCTGGCGGGCCGCCTGTGGGAGTGGCTGGCCGCGCCGGCGCCGCCGCTCGCGCTCGTGGACGAGCTGGCCGACGCGTTCGTCGCGAGTCAGTACCAGGTCTCTGCGCTCGTGTCGGCGATCCTGGCGCACGACGACTTCTACGCTGCGGCGACCCGCAGCTCGACCGCGCGCACGCCGGTGGACTTCACGCTCGCGAGCCTGCGCGCGCTCGAGGCCAGGAGCAGCCTGGCGGCGCTGCCGGGCGCGCTGCGCGACATGGGCATGGCGCTGTTCGATCCGCCCGCCGAGGGCTGGAGCTCGGGCGAGGCCTGGCTCGCGCTCGGTCCCTACCTCGCGCGGCTGCAGTTCGCGCAGTCACTCGCGGCGGGCCGCAGCGGGCGCACGTACTCGCTCAATGCCAAGCGCCTGTTCTCGGCACCCGCCGGGGACGACGCGGCCGTGGTCGACGCGCTGCTCGCCCGGCTCGACGTCACGCCGTCTGCGGCCGGTCGGCAGGCGCTCCTGGACTATCTCGCGACCGCCGTGGGGCTCGAGTCGAAAGAGCGGCTCGAGCGCAAGCTGCGCGGGCTGGTGGCCCTGGCGCTCACCCTGCCCGAGTACCAGGTGCACTGACGTGCGCGTGAGCCGGAGACAGCTGCTGAAGGGCGCGGGGTCGGCCGCGCTGGTCGCCTCGGCGCACGTGCTCGCCTGGCCGCGGCGCGCCCGCGCCGCGCTGCCCGAGGACCCGATCGTGCTGTTGGTCCAGCTCCAGGGCGGGAACGACGCGCTGAACACCGTGGTGCCCGTGAACAACGTCGGGATCCCGCAGCGCAGCCTGTACGACTTCTACCGCCCGGACCTCTCGATCTCGCCGAACGAGCTCTCGGCGACACTGATCGGTGTCGACCCCGCGGTGGGCACGTCGCTGGCCTTCCACCCGGTCATGACCGACTTCAAGGCGCTCTACGACGCCGGGCACCTGGCGGTCGTGAACGGCGTCGGCTTTCCGGGCGCGCCGCTCTCGCACGCGCGCGCCAGCGCCGTGTGGTTCGCAGGCGACCCCGCCGGCTTCGCCGGCACGGGCTGGCTCGGGCGCTACAGCGATGCCGAGTTCCTGGCGGCAGACACTCCGGCGCTGTCGCTCGCTGGAGCGCCGGTTCCGATGTTCGCGGGCGCGCACGCGAACGCGCTCGCGGCGCGCACGCTGCGCGGCTTCGCGCTGCCCGACGATCCGCTCTTTCCCGATCTCGCGGCGCGCGGCCCGGCCTGGGCCGCCGAGCTCGCGCCCGACGCCGGTGACTCGCCGTTCGTCGCGCAGCTGCGCCGCCAGGGCGCCGACGTGCTTTCGAAGGAGCCGATCCTGGGCGCGGTCGAGCTCAGCGGCTGGGGCTCGCAGCTCGAGGCCGAGCCCACGCCCTTCCACGCGGCGCTGCACGAGATCGCCTCGCTCCTGCGCTACGACCTTCTGTTCCCCGATGCCGCGTCGGGGATCGCGCTCTTCCACGTCACCCAACCCGGCTACGACACTCACTCGCTCCAGGGAGCCGCCGAGCCCGAGGGCCGGCACGCGCAACGACTCGCCCAGCTCGGCGACGCACTCGCGAAGTTCTACGCGGACCTCGTCGCCCTGGGCATCCAGAACCGCGTGCTGGTCCTGACCTACTCCGAGTTCGGCCGGCGACCCCGACAGAGCGGCAGTGGAGAAGAAGCCGGGACCGACCACGGCGCACCGGGCACGCTGTTCGCGCTCGGCGGCGCCGTGGTCGGGGGGACCTACGGGGCCCTGCCGGGGCTCGACGCGCTGGACGCCGTCGGGAACGCCGCCTTCACGGTCGACTTCCGGCGCGTCTACGCGACGGTGATCGATCGCTTCCTCGGCGCCGACCACAACGACTTCCTGCCCGGCGCGCCGTTCCTGCCGATCGACTTCCTGCCTGCGCCCTAGGCTAATCTACGGGCGTGGAGACCCTCGAGGGCGGCTGTCACTGCGGCGGGGTGCGCTTCCGCGTCGAGGTCCAGGACTTCGCCGGGAGTGAGTGCAACTGCTCCATGTGCACGATGAAGGGCATCCTGCACCTGATCGTGCCGGTCGAGCGCTTCCGGCTGCTGAAGGGCGGCGAGCTGCTCCACACGTACACCTTCAACACCGGCGTCGCGAAGCACCGCTTCTGCCGCGTGTGCGGGATCCATCCCTTCTACACGCCGCGCTCGGACCCGGACAAGGTCGACGTGAACATCCGCTGTCTCGACGGCGATGCCTGGCGGCGCTTCGAGCTCACGTCCTTCGACGGCAAGAACTGGGAGGCGGCGCACGCCGCCCGCGGGCACTGAGAAAGGCGGCATGGCGGGCAAGTCACTCGAGATCTGGACGATTTCGGTGCCGCTGCCCAAGCAGGCCGGCGAGCTCGCGGCGCGCGCCGAAGCGGCCGGCTGGGACGGCATCGCGTTCACGGACTCGCAGAACCTGACCGGCGATGTGTTCACGGGGCTCGCGCTGGCGGCGCAGGCCACGCGCAAGCTCGGGCTCGCGACGGGAGTCACCAATCCGGTCACGCGCCACGCCGCGGCCGCGGCCTCGGCGATCGCCTCGATCCAGGCACTCTCGGGCGGGCGCGCCACGCTCGGCATCGGGCGCGGTGACTCGGCGCTGTTCCAGATCGGCCTCGAGCCCGCGCCGCTGCCGCAGTTCGAGCGCTTCCTCGGCGACCTCGCGGCCTATCTGCGCGGCGGCGCGGTCGACGTGGCCGGCTACGAGAGCCGGCTGCGCTGGCTCGACGCGGCCGGTGTGCCGCGCGTGCCGATCGACGTGGCGGCCACCGGTCCGCGCGTGATCGAAGTGGCGGCGCGCATCGCCGACCGGATCACCTTTGCGCTGGGCGCGAGCCCGGAGCGGCTGCGCTGGGGTATCGAGAAGGCGCGCGCGGCGCGCCGCGCCGCCGGGCTCGACGCCGACTCACTCGAGTTCGGGGCCTACGTCAACGTGGCGCCGCACCCCGACGTGGCCGTGGCGCGCGAGCTCGTGCGTGGCGGGGTCGGCACCTTCGCGCACTTCTCGGGCATGCGCGGCAGCTCGGCCGAAGGCGTGGCGCCCGAGGACCGCGCGGTCTTCGAGGGCATCCACGCGCGCTACGACCGGCCGAACCACACGCTGGGGCGCGCGCGGCATGCGGCTGCGCTCGACGCCGACTTCCTGGAGCGCTTTGCCGTCGTGGGCCCGACACAGAGCTGCGTCGCGCGCCTGCGCGAGCTGGCCGGCACCGGCCTCAGCAAGCTCGTGCTCACGAGCGCCTCGTTCGACGCCAACCGGACCGAGGCCCAGCGCTCGCGCACGCTGCTCGAGCGCGAGGTGCTGCCCGCGCTCCGCGGAGCCTCCTAGACTTGGCCTGGGACGCGATCTGCGTGGGCGGAGGCCTGGGCGGCGCAGGCATCGCCTTCGCGCTGGCCAAGGCCGGCGCGCGCGTGCTGGTGCTCGAGCGCGAGACGAAGTTCCGCGACCGGGTGCGCGGCGAGTATCTCGAGTGCTGGGGCGTGGCCGCGGCGCGAGACCTCGGCCTGCAGAGCGCGCTGGCAGACGCGCGTGCGCACCGCTCGCCCTGGCTCGACAACTACATCGGCGGCATGCGCCTCGACCGGCGCAGCTTCGACGACGCGACCGGGAGCGTCTTCCCCGCTCCGCTGTGCGTCGGGCACCCGGCCTTCCAGGAGGCCGTGCTGGCCGCGGCTTCCGCCGCGGGCGCCGAGGTGCGGCGCGGGGTCAACGCGACCGAGGTCACTCCCGGCCGGCCTGCGCAGGTGCGCGTCCGCGGTGCGCGCGGCGAGGTGTCGACCGAGTCGGCGCGCCTGGTCGTGGGCGCCGACGGGCGCGACTCGAAGCTGCGCGCCGCGCTGGGCTTCCAGGAGACGCGCGACCCGTACCGGCTGTGTCTCGCGGGGGTGCTCTTGGAAGGCTACACCGGCCCCGACGACGCGAGCGCCGCCTTCTGGAACTTCCCCGTGAACGAGCAGGCGCTGCTCTTCCCGCGCGACCAGGGCGTGCTGCGCGGCTACATGGCCTACCGCTCCGACAGCGGAGTGACTCGCTTCTCGGGCAAGGAGCGCATCCCCGACTTCCTGGCCGCGTTCCGCGCCGCGGGCGTGCCCGCGGAGTGGCTCGCAGGCGCGCGTGCAGCCGGCCCGCTCGCCGGCTTCGAGGGTGCCGACTCGCGCGTGACGCACCCGGTGCGTGAAGGCGTCGCGCTGGTCGGCGATGCGGCGGCCTGCAGTGACCCGGTCTGGGGCTGCGGCATGTCGCTCACGCTGCGCGACGTGCGCACGCTGCGCGACGCGCTCGCCGCCTCGCAAGACTGGGACGCGGCGCTGCACGCCTACGCCGACGAGCACGACCGCTACTACGATCGCCTGCACACGCTCGAAGACTGGATGACCCGGATCTTCTTCGAGCCCGGTCCCGAGGCGGAGGCGCTGCGCGGACGCGTGTTCGCCAAGGCCGCGGCCGACCCGGGGCGCGTGGTCGACATCGTGGGGCGCGGGCCCGACCAGCCGGTCGACGAGGCCGCCCGGCGCTACTTCTTCGCGGAGGACTGACTCGTGGCGACCGATGCCCAGCGCGTGCTCGACGCCGCCCGCGACCTCGCGCCGCGGCTGGCGGCGCGCGCGGGCGAGATCGACGCCGCCCGCCGGCTGCCGCCCGACCTGGTGAAGGAGCTGAAGAGCGCCGGCTTCTTCCGCATGCTCGTCCCGCGCAGTCACGGCGGGCTCGAGCTCGAGTATCCCGCCACGATCGACGTGCTGGCGCAGCTCGCGGCCGGCGACGGGGCGACCGGCTGGACGGTGATGATCGGCGCCGAGTCACCCCAGCTCTTGGCGCTCCTGCCGCCCGCGAGCTTCGACGCGCTCTACGCCGACGGCCCGGACGTGATCATCGCGGGCGCGTTCGCGCCCCAAGGCCGCGCCACGCCGGTGGCCGGCGGCGTGCGAGTCACCGGCCGCTGGGGCTTTGCCAGTGGCTGCCAGCACGCCGACTGGCTGTTCGGCCACTGCGTGGTCGACGACGGCGCCGAGCCGCGCACGCTGCGCTGCGCGCTCGCGCGCGCCAGTGACTGGACGATCCACGACACCTGGCACACCTCGGGCCTGCGCGGCACCGGCAGTCACGACATCGAGGCGGCGGACCTGTTTGTGCCCTCCGAGCGCGTGTTCCAGCTGTTCGGCGGCGCGCCGACGCTGCCGGGCCCGATCTTCCAGGGCGCGCTGCCGCAGGCCGTGCTGCACATCGCCGCGGTCGCGCTGGGCATCGGCGAGGGCGCGCTCGCCGATCTGGTCGCCTTCGCCGGCACCAAGAAGCAGCGCCTGTACGCGAAGACCACGCTGCCCGAGTCACCGCTGTTCCAGTACCGGCTCGGCCACGCGCACGCGGATCTCGCGGCGGCGCGGGCGCTCCTGCGCGAGCGCGCCGCCGAGCTCTGGGCGCACGCGCAGGCGGGCGCGATTCCGCTGTTGTTCGGCCTGGCGGCGATCGAGGCCGCGGCCTGGATCGTCGAGCGCGCAGGAGCCGTGGTCGACGCCTGCTACCTGGCGGGCGGCGGCTCGGCGCTCTACGAGTCGTCGCCGCTGCAGCGGCGGCTGCGCGACATCCGCACGCTGAGTCAGCACGCTTCGATCCAGGAGGGCGTCTTCTCCAGCGCCGGGGCCGCGCTGCTCGGGCTTCCGGGCAGCTTCGGTCTCTGACTCGTGCGCGTCGCGCTCGCCAGCTTCCAGCACGAGACCAACACCTATTGCCCGGAGCCGACGCGCTTCGCCGACTTCCGCGTGACTCGCGGGGGCGAGCTGCTGCGCCGCGCGAAGGGCACGCGCACCGCGCTCGGCGGGCTGGCCACGGGCCTGGAAGAGATCGGCGCCGAGCGGGTGCCGCTGCTCGCGGCGGGCGCGCAGCCGTCGGGCACGATCGAGGCGGGGGCCTGGGCCCGGCTGTGCGCCGAGCTCGAGCTCGCGCTCGCGCGCGCCGGCCCGGTCGATGCGCTCGCGCTGGCGCTGCACGGGGCGGCGGTCGCCGAGGGCTGCGACGACCCGGAGGGCGAGCTGTGCGCTCGCCTGCGCGCGCGCATCGGGCCGGACGTGCCGTTCGTCGCCACCTTCGATCTACACGGGAATGTGTCGCAGGCGATGGCCGACGCGCTCGACCTGCCCTTCCCTTGCCGCGCCTATCCGCACGTCGACACCTGGGAGCGCGGCGTCGCGGCCGCGCGCGCCCTGCGCCCGCTCGCCGCGCGCGCCGTGCGGCCGGTGACTCGCGTCGAGCGCCTGCCGCTGCTCGTGCCGCCCACTCCGACCGGCGCGGGCCCGGGTGCGGCGATCCGCGCGCGCTTTGCCGAGGCGGCGCGCCGGACCGGGCTGCTGGCCTGCGAGTTCTTCCACGGCTTCCCCTGGGCGGACACCCCGCTCGCGGGCGCCGCGGTCGCGGTCGTGGCCGACGCCGACCCCGAGCTCGCGCAGGACGCGGCGCGCGAGCTGGCGCGCTACGTGTGGGACCTGCGCGAGTCGCTCCGGCCGGTGACACTGTCCTGTGTCGAGGCCGTGGAGCGCGCCCTCGGACTCCCGGGGCGGCCGATCGTGGTGGCCGAGGCGGGCGACAACCCGGGCGGCGGCGCGCCGGGCGACGGCACGCACCTGCTGCGCGCGCTGCTCGACGCGGACCCCGAGGGCGCTTGCTTCGGCTTCATCGCCGACCCGGAGGTCGCGCGCGCCGCCCATGCCGCGGGCATCGGCGCGAAGCTCGACGTGTCACTGGGCGGCAAGCGCGACCGCCTGCACGGCGAGCCGCTGCGCGCGCGCGCCGAAGTGACCGCGCTCTCGCACGGCCGCGTGAGCCCGCGCGCCATGCTCGCCGGGGTCGAGCTGAACCTGGGCCCGATGGCGCGGCTGCGCATCGGCCGCGTCGACGTGCTGGTCTCGTCGCGCAGCCAGCAGGTGTTCGACCCCGAGGTGTTCCGCATGCACGGCATCGACGTGCGCCGGGCCAAGCTCGTCGCGCTGAAGTCGGCGCAGCACTTCCGCGC
>DATKAO010000254.1 GCA_035498015.1 Myxococcota bacterium | reverse complement strand
GGGCAAGGTGGCCATCGTCACCGGCGCCGCGTCGAACCCGGGCCTGGGGCGCGCGATCGCGACGACGCTCGCGCGCGAGGGCGCGCGCGTCGTCGTGACCGACATCGACGAGGCCGGCGTCCGTGAGTGCGCCGACGCGATCTGCGCGGCCGGTGGCGAGGCGCTGGCACTGCGCCACGACGTGACGCGCGAGGCGGGCTGGCAGGAGACGGTCGCGCGCACACTCGAGGCGTTCGGGCGGCTCGACGTGCTGGTCAACAACGCCGGCATCGCGGTGTTGAAGCCGCTCGAGGAGCTCTCACTCGCAGACTGGAACCGCCAGCTCGAGGTGAATCTGACCAGCGTCTTCCTGGGCTGCAAGTACGCGGCTGCGGCTCTGCGGCGGTCGGGCGGCGGCTCGATCGTGAACCTGTCGTCGATCGCAGGGATGATCGGCTTGCGCACATGCGTCGCCTACGGCGCCTCGAAGGGCGGTGTCCGCATCGCCACGAAGGCGATCGCGCTCGAGCTCAGCCGGGACGGGATCCGCTGCAACTCAGTCCACCCGGGCTTCATCTGGACCAACATGCAGGCGAAGGCGAGCGGCGCGACCGACCCGGCGAGCGTGCGGCTGAGCCCCGGCTCCGTGCCGCTGGGCCGCATAGGTGAGCCCCAGGACGTTGCGGAGTGCGTGCTCTATCTGGCCTCCGACGAGTCCAAGTACGTGACCGGCGCCGAGTTCACCGTCGACGGAGGACTAACCGCGCAGTAAACGCCCTAGGAGTCTCGCTTCCAGCCTTCCGGCGGGTATGACTCGGCCGAGTAGTCCGGCGGCCCGGAGTAACTGAAGCGGAACTCGCGGCGCGCGAAACGCCACGCGCCGTCCCGGTCACGGCGGTAGCGATCGCGGTAGCGGCCGATGTTGAGCAGCGCGCGGCGGTCTTTGAGCTGGATCGTCTCGGTGATTTGCCAGCGACCGGTGGCCTCGTCGCCGGCCAGCTCGATCAGGCCGTCCGTGGCGACCTGCACCACCCAGCGCGCGCCCGCCACGACCTTCTGATAGAAGGCCAGGATCGCGTCGCGGCCGCGCAGGTCCTGGCCCATGAGCTGCCACTCCGCGTCGGTAGCCCAGGTGTCTGCCCACGCCTCGTCGTCACGCTCGGCGATCCCGTGGCAGTAGCGCGCGACCAACGCGCGGATCGCGAGCTCGTCTGCGAGCTTCGCTGCGATCGATCGGTCCATTCCGCTGCATCCTCCCCGGTCGAGCCGGTGCTTCGAGTATCGCTCAAACGGCTGAGATGAGCGGCACGAGCCGGGCAGAGCTCGTCCGGATGGCGCGGCGCAACATCGCGCACGTGAAGGCCGGGAGGCTGCTGCGCGCTTCCTGGAGCACTCGGCGCGCTACTGACTCACCAGCGCGCCGCCCGGCCGCGCACGTCGACGTGCAGGAACGGACCGTGTGACTCGGTCGAGTCGTAGGAGCTCGCGCCGCCTACCCGCCAGTCCTCGGGCGGCGCGCGGTCGAGCTCGTCGGCGATCGCGAACAGGAAGGCGGAGTCGCGCGCGTCGCTGACTCCGTTCCCGTCGAGGTCGTCCATGCGGCCATCGCGGGGCGCGCGGTCGACGAACACGTCGGCCGCCTGGCCCCACAGGTGCCGGCTGAACGAGGTCTTGTTGCCGAGCTTGCGGTTGTACCAGGGCGTGCGGTAGCCGCTCATGATCTCGAGCGAGTCGGCGGCGATGCCGCGCTGGCGCAGCGCGTCGAGCAGGGCCTCGAGCTTGGCGACGAGAAGCGGGTCGAGCAGGAGATACTTCGGGAAGCCGCCGTCCTGCTTGCACAGGAACTGACCCAGCCGGAAGTGCGGCGAGACCGGCGTGTCCGCGTTCGCCTCGGTCGCCTCGATGAAGCCGGCCGGCGGGGTCATGAGGCTGCCCTGCACGATGCTCGGCGGCGGGTAGTTGCCGATCTCGTAGCCGTTGAGCCGCCCGCGCGCGACGCGCGCGCGCGGCACGAGCACGAACACCACCAGCGCGACCTCGTCCTGCGCGTCGGCGCTCGCCACGCGCAGGTGCAAGAGGCCGGGGCGGGCCGGCGCGGTCAGCGTCCAGGAGCCGCCGGCGTTGCGGGTGAGTCCGCGCGCGCCCGTGACCTCGACCGCGACCGGCG
This sequence comes from Myxococcota bacterium, assembly GCA_035498015.1. Taxonomy (NCBI): domain Bacteria; kingdom Pseudomonadati; phylum Myxococcota; species Myxococcota bacterium. Next base: position 14,869 of record DATKAO010000254.1, on the reverse strand, counting down.
CGCCCGCGCGGTCGAGCGCAGAAAGCTCGAGCTTCCCGCGCGGCAGCACCGTCGCCAGCGCGACGCGCAGGCGCGACGAGCCCTCGCCGTGCCGCAGCGCGAAGCGCGCGCGCGCTTCGCTCGGCTCCCAGAAGCGCGCGCCGTCCGGTGGGCTGGCACTTGCGCGCGCTGCGGGTGCGGCGAGCGCCGACGCCAGCAGGATGAGGACGGTGAGTCGCCGCATCACTTGCATCCGGAGGCAACCTAGTAGACCGTGGCGCCCATGTCGCGCATTCGCCTCGTGCTCGTCCTGGCCCTCGCGCTCGCGCTGCCCGCGGGCGCGCAGTCACCCGACGACGATCGCGAGCGCTTGCGCGAGCGGATCGAGCAGATCCAGGCCGATCCCGAGACGCGGGTCGGCGGCGTTCGCCTCGCCGCTTCGAGCTTCGTGGCTCGGCTCTACGAGCGGCACGACTTCGCGCCCGAGTGGACGCCTGCGGCATCGGAGCAGCTCGCGCGCGCGATCGAGGCGATCGAGGCCGACGGCCTCGATCCCGAGGATTATCTGCGCTCCGCGCTCGCGCAGGCGCCCGCGGGCATCGATCGCGACCTCCTGCAGAGCGAGGCGCTCGTGCGCCTGCTCTACCACCTGCTGCTGGGCAAGGTGGACCCGACCACGTTCGACCCGAACTGGAACTTCAGCCGCCAGCTCCCCGAGAGTGACCCGATCGCGTTCGTGCAGCAGGTGATCGACTCCGGCGAGGTCGACGCGCGCATCGAGCGCGAGAAGCCGCAGCTCGAGCTGTATCGCCAGCTCAAGGCGGCCTACGCACGCGAGCGCGAGCGCGCGGCCGCGGGCGGCTGGAAGCCGATCCCGGCCGGCGCGGCGCTGAAGCCCGGAGTCAGCGATGCGCGCGTCCACGCGTTGCGCGCGCGGCTCGCGGCCGAGGGTGACTCGGACGCGGCCGGCGCGAGCGCCGGCGACACGTTCGACCCCGCGCTCGAAGCCGCGGTGAAAGCCTTCCAGGAGCGCCACGGCCTCGACCCCGACGGCGCCGTGGGCGCGGGCACGCTGGCCGAGCTGAACGTTCCGGTCGCCGCGCGACTGTCCCAGCTGCGAGTGAACCTGGAGCGCGGGCGCTGGCTGCTGCACGACCTGCCGCACGAGTTCGTGCTGGTGAACGTAGCCGGCTTCGGCGTTTATCTCGTGCGCGACGGCGCGATCGTCTGGCGCGCGCGCGCGCAGGTCGGCAAGCCCTACCGCTCCACGCCCATCTTCCGCGCCGAGATGACCTACCTGGTGTTGAACCCCACCTGGACCGTCCCTCCCGGAATCTTCGCGCACGACATATTGCCGGCGCAGCGGCGCGACCGCGGGACGCTCGCCCGCAAGGGGCTCGAGGTGGTCGACATGAAGGGCAACGTGGTGCCCGCGAGCTCGATCGACTGGGCGAACACCACGCCGCGCAACTTCCGCTACATGCTGCGCCAGCCTGCCGGGCCCAGCAACGCCCTGGGCCGCGTGAAGTTCATGTTCCCGAACAGTCACTCGGTGTATCTGCACGACACACCCAGCAAGAACCTGTTCGACAAGAGCGACCGCGCCTTCAGCTCGGGCTGCATCCGGGTGGAGAAGCCGCTCGAGCTCGCGGCGCTCTTGCTGGACGGCCAGAAGGGCTGGGACCGGGCCGCGATCGACGCGGCGATCGCCGCGGGCAAGACGCGCACGGTCACGCTCGAGAAACGCATGCCCGTGCTGCTCCTGTACTGGACCGCGTGGGTCGACGAAGCGGGCACGCTGCAGCTCCGCCGCGACCTGTACGGCCGCGACGCGAAGCTGGCCGCGGGCCTGTCGGAGCCGTTCCGCATCCGGCCGCGCGCGGAGCCGCCGTCGTGAACCCAAAGGGCCCGGCCGTGCACCTGGTCGACGCGACCTACGAGCTGTTCCGGGCCTACTTCGCGGTGCCGCCGGCAAGGTCGCCCGACGGCCGCGAGGTCGGCGCCACGCGCGGCGTGCTGTCGACCTTGCTGTATCTCGTGCAGCAGGAGGGCGCGACTCACGTGGCGTGCGCCACCGACCAGGTGATCCGCTCGTTCCGCAACGATCTGTTCGCGGGCTACAAGACCGAAGAGGGCGTCGAGCCCACGCTGCTCGCCCAGTTCCCGCTGGTCGAGGAGGCCATGACGGCGCTCGGGCTCGTGGTCTGGCCCATGGTCGAGTTCGAGGCCGACGACGCGCTCGCGACCGGTGCCGCGCGTTTCGCGCCCGACGCGAGTCAGGTGCTGATCGCCACGCCCGACAAGGATCTCGCGCAGTGCGTGCGCGGGCGCGAGGTGGTCATGCTCGACCGGCGCCGCAAGCTCGTGCTCGACGAGGACGCGGTGCGCGCCAAGTACGGGGTCGCGCCGCGCTCGATCCCCGACTGGCTCGCGCTGGTGGGTGACTCGGCCGACGGCTACCCCGGCCTGCCCGGCTGGGGCGAGCGTTCCGCCGCCGCGGTGTTGGCGCGCTGGCCGACGATCGAGGCGATCCCCGCCGCGGCGGCGGACTGGGGCGTGAACGTGCGCGGGGCGGAGCGGCTCGCGGCCACGCTGGCCGAGCGCCGCGGCGAAGCGCTCCTGTACAAGAAGCTCGCGACCCTGCGCAGCGACGTGCCGCTGCGCGAGTCACTCGCCGACCTCGAGTGGCGCGGCGCGCGCAAGGAGCTGCGCGACTTCTGCGCGCGCATCGGCTTCGACGACTTCCCCGGGCGCGTACGGCGCTGGAGGACGCAATGAGCGTGGAGACCGTGTCACTCGCGGCGAACGGACTGCGCTTCACCGCCGACCTGGCGGGTCCGCCGGGCGGCGACCCGGTGCTCCTCTTGCACGGCTACCCGCAGACGCGGCACACCTGGCGCGCGGAGCTGCGCGCGCTCGCCGCCGCGGGCTTCCGGGCCTGCGCGCCCGACCAGCGCGGCTACTCCGCCGGCGCGCGGCCCGAAGGCATCGACGCCTACCGGACCGAGAACTTGATCGCCGACGCGCTGGCGGTCGCCGACTCACTGGGCGCGGCGCGCTTCCACCTGGTGGGTCACGACTGGGGCGGCCAGCTCGCCTGGCTCACCGCGGCGCAACATCCCGAGCGCGTGCGCACGCTGGCCGTGCTGTCGCGCCCGCATCCGGCCGCGTTCGCCCGCGCCATGTCGGCCGACCCGGAGCAGGCGAACCGCTCGCGCCACCACCGCGCCTTCCAGCGCGCCGAAGCGACCGACCTCTTGCTCGAGAACGGGGCGGCGCGCCTGCGCGCCGCGCTCGCCGCCCAGGGCGTTCCCCCGGGCGACGTCGACGTGTATCTCGCGACGCTGGGCCAGCGCCCCGCGCTCGATGCCGCGATCCACTGGTACCGCGCGGCCGGCAGCGCGGGACTCGCCGCCGCGAGCGTTCCGCCGGTGAAGGTGCCCACGCTCTACGTCTGGGGCGACGCCGATGCCACCGTCGGCCGGCCCGCCGCAGAGGCGACCCGAGGCTTCGTCGACGCACCGTACGAGTTCGTCGAGCTGCCCGGGGTAGGTCACTTCGTGACCGACCAGGCGCCCGACGCGTTCGCGCCGCTCCTGCTCCGGCACCTCGCGCGCGGCTAGGAGCTCAGTCCTTGGCGGGCCGCAGCTTCCAGCGGATCGGCGCGCGCTTGATCCCGCCCACGAACGACGAGCGCACGCGCTCCTCCTTGCCGGTGCGCTCGAACGACTCGAGCCGCTCGCGGATCTGGTCGAACACCGTGCGCAGCTCGAGCCGCGCCAGGTGCGCGCCCAGACACACGTGCTCGCCGCGGCCGAAGCCCACGTGGTCGTTCGGGTTCCGGTCGATGCGGAAGCGGAACGGCTCGTCGAAGATCTCCTCGTCGCGGTTGCCCGAGGCGTAGAAGAGACACACCGACTCGCCCTTGGCGATCTTCACCCCGCGCAGCGTGATGTCGCGCGTGGCCTCGCGCGTGAACTGGATCACGGGGGTGGTCCAGCGCACGACCTCTTCCACCGCGGAGTCGATCAGGTCCGGGTTCGCGACCAGGCGCCGCCACTCACCGGGGTTCTCGTTGAACGCGAGCATGCCGCCGGTCATGGCGTTGCGCGTGGTCTCGTTGCCGGCGACCACGAGCAACAAGTAGTAGGACAGGAGGTCGAACGGCTCGAGCAGCTTGCCGTCGACCTTGCCGGTGGCCACGACCGACACGATGTCGTCCTTGGGGTTCTTGCGCCGCGACTCGGACAGCGCACTGAAGTATTTGAACAGCTCCGCGCGCGCCGACATGATCGTCTCTTCGGTGGTGCGGCCCTGCTGGAACTCGGGATCTTCGGGCGCGATCGTCTCGTTGGTCCACTTGAAGAGCAGTCTCCAGTCCTCGCCGGGCACGCCGAGCATCTCGGCGATCACCGCGATCGTGATCGGCGCCGCGACGTCCTGCACGAAGTCACAGGTGCCCAGCTCGCCGGCCTCGTCGAGGATCTGGCGCGTGATGCGGTCCACCTTCGGCGCCCAGTGCTGGGTCACGCGCGGCGTGAACTGCTTGGCAGTCACCGCGCGGAAGCTGCGGTGCTCGGGCGGGTCCAGCGTGAGCAGGTGCTTCAGCTTCACCTGCTCGGGCGGAATGTCGCGCGTGAACACCGCGAGCCGCGGCTCGATGATGAAGTCGGTCGGGTTCTTGCCGATCTCGACGATGTCGGCGTGCTTCACGATCGCGTAGAACGGATCGAACGCGTCGCCCGTGAAGCGGTGCACCGGCGCATGCTTGCGCAGGTACGTCCACTCCGCGTGCGGATACCCGTTCGTCTCGTAGTACGCGGGCGAGATGACGTCGAGCTTTTCGAGCGACAGTCCTTCGAGGCTGGGGGCGCCGGCGGCCATGGGATCCTCCCGAACGGAGCATACCGCGTGCGCGCTCAGCGTGCGGTGAGCGCGGCCCGGTAGCGCGCGAGCTGCTCGGCGAGCTGGGGCGCGATGTCGCTGGCTTCGTCCTGCGCGAGCGCGAGCGCGCGCTCCTGCGTGCGCACGGCGTCGGCACGCAGGCCCGCCGCCCATTCCGCCGCCGCGAGCGTATGCAGGATCGCAGGGTCACGTCCGGCGGTCTCGGCGGCAGCGCGGCGCGCGTGGAGCAACGCCTCGGCGCTCTCGTTCGGATCGTCGGATTGCACGAGAAGCTGCGCGAGCTCTGCGTGTAGCGCGGGCGAGTCGGGTGTCGCCAGGAGGGCGCGCCGCAATGCCGCCCTCGCCCCTGCCGTGTCGCCGGCGTCGCTGCGGGAGCGCGCGAGGGCGAGCTGACCTTGCTCGAAGCGCGGCTCGATCTCGACCGCGCGCGCGAAGTGACTGCCCGCGCCGTCGGCGTCGCCCAGGCCGGCGAGCGCGAGCGCCAGGTCGTAGTGCGCGCGGACGTCGTTCGGCGCGAGCTCGAGCGCGCGGCCGTAGGCGCCGGCGGCGGCGCGGAGCTCGCCGGCTTCGGCCCAGGCGAGGCCCAGGTTCACGAAGCCGTGCGGAAGCTCGGGCATCGCGGCCACCTGGCTCTGCCAGAGCGCGACCGCACTCGCGTAGTCGTCGTTGCGCGCGCGAGTCATGATTCCCGCCACGAGGGCGAGGCCCGCGACGGCGACGGCAGCGAGCCACCGGGGCGTGGGCAGGCGCGCGACGAGACACACCGCCAGCGACACGAGCGCCGCGAGCGGCAGATACATGCGCCGCTCCGCCGCGACCTCGGTGGCGATCGGCACGAAGCTCGAGGTCGGCGCCAGCAAGAGGAAGAACAGCACGGCCGGCGTGCCGAGCCGGGGCGCGCGCACGAACAACGCGAGCGCCGCCAGCGCGGCGGCGCCCACCACGAGCCCGCCCGCGAGCACGGCCCGCGGCTCGACCGGCCCCACGGGTCCGTAGTAGATCGCGAGCGGCTGCGGCCAGACCACGAGCTTCAGGTAGTGCGCCACGGCCACGAGCTGGTGCTGCGCGTATTCGAGCGGAGTCACTGGCAAGGCAAAGCCCGCGCTCGCCGAGCGCGGCGCGAGCACGAGCAGGGCGCCGAGCACCCCCCACGTGGCGGCGAGCGCCGCCAGGAAGCCGCGCTCGCGCGCGAACAGCTCGCGCGCGCTGCCGTGGCGGTACGCGTACAGCCACAGCGCCACGGCCACGGGCGCAGTGACCATGGACTCCTTGCACAGCATGCCGAGCGCGCAGCAGGCCACGGCGGTCACGCGCCACCCGCGCGACGCCGCGAGCAGGGTGCCGAGATAGCAGGTGCCCAGCAGCAGCTCCGTGCGCTGCGTGACGTAGTCGACCGACTCGGTGGCGAGCGGGTGCAGCATCCAGAGCAGCGCGCCCGCGAACGCGGCCCGCGGGCCGAGCGTCGCCCGCAGCAGGCCGAGCAGGAGCACGGCGTTCGCCAGGTGGAGCGCCACGTTCAGCGCGTGGTACGCGCGCACGTCGAGGCCGGCCGCCGCCCAGCACAGGGCCATGGACAGAGTCACCAGCGGCCGCCCGGAAAGCGAGCTCTGCGGCTCGAGCGAGAGCCAGTGCGACGGCGGCCAGAGCGCGCGCACGTGCGGGTTGTCGCGGATCGACCCGAGGTCGTCGAGCACGAACGGCCCGCCGAGCGCGTTGGCGTACGCCGCCGCCCCGAGCAGCACCAGGGCGAGCGGCGCCCAGCGGATCAGAGTCTCGCGTCGACTCACGCGCGGCGAGTCTAGCCCGTGATCAGCTCGTGGGGGCGCGCCGGCGCGCGCCGGCCGCAGCGGCCCCGGCGAGCAAGGCCGCGAGCACCGCCGCCCACGGGCCCGGGAGCGCCGGGACCCCCGGCGCGTGCACGATCGGGGTCGAGGTCGGCTCGAGCGGATCGGTCCCGTAGCTGATCTCGACGGAGTCACTCACGCCGTCGCCGTCGCTGTCCGCCAGCAGCGGGTTGGTATGGTACGTGAGCACCTCTGCGCCGTCGCTGAGACCGTCGCCGTCCGTGTCCGCGAGGTTCGGGTTGGTGCCCAGGCCCGCTTCGGCCGGGTTGCTCAGCCCGTCACCGTCGGTGTCGGCGGGCTCCGTGGCCGGCAGCAGCCACGGCTCGACGCCCCGGGCCTCGGTGCCGGCCGCGAAGAACAGGCTCGTACCCACTTGCGACATCTGACTCGGCGACGACGAGCCGATCCCGGGCACGATGTCACGCACCTGCACGGTGCCGCCGCTCGTGCCGTCGGTGCGCCACAGCTCGTTGCCCGTGGTGCCGTCGTTCACGGCGAAGTAGAGCAGCCCGTTCGCTGCCTTGAGGATCAGCGGCGACGAGCTCGCGCCGCCGGGCGCGAAGTCTCTCACGAGCCCCGTGCCGGCGGCGGTGCCGTCGCTCTTCCACAGCTCGACGCCACTCACTCCGTCGTTCGCGGTGAAGACCAGCGTGCTGCCCAGCGCCGTGAGCTGGCTCGGTGCGCTGCCGGTCGGCCCGGCCTGGATGTCCTTCACCAGCACCGTGCCGGCCGCGCTGCCGTCGCTCTTCCACAGCTCGAAGCCGTTGTCGCCGTCGTCGGCCGAGAAGAACAGCACGCCGTTCACCAGCGCGAAGTTCTGCGGCGAGGAGCTGCCGCCCCCGTCGTTGATGTCCTTCACGAGCGCCGTGCCGCCCGAGCTGCCATCGCTGCGGTAGAGCTCGTCGCCGGTGACTCCGTCGTCGCCCGAGAACAAGAGCGCCCCGCCCACCACGGCGATCGAGGCGCCCATGGAGAAGCCGCTGCCGATGTCGGGGTTCAGGTCGACCACCATCGACGCGCTCGAGCCGTTGGTCTTGAACAGCTCGGCTCCCTGGTTCGGGTCCTGCACGCCCAGGAAGTAGAAGTTACTGCCGAGCACCACGCCCCTCGTGAACGGATTCACGGTCGAGATCTGACTCGTGCCGCCGCTCGTCCCGTCGCTCTTCCAGAGCGTGGAGCCGTTGCCGCTGTTGTCGTTGGCGGTGAACAGGAGCGTGTTGCCCAGGCTGCCGATCGGCACCGCGTTCGAGGCCGTCGCGCCCGAGGCGATGTTTTTCACCATCACCGTGCCGGCGCTGGTGCCGTTGCTCTTCCACAGCTCGGCGCCGTTGGTGCCGTCGTCGGCCTGGAAGAAGACCTGGCCGTTCAGCGGGAAGAGCGTGTTGGGGTTCGAGCCGACCGCACCCGGCCGGATGTCCTTCACGAGCGTGGTGCCGCCGGCGGTGCCGTCGCTCTTCCACAGCTCGGTGCCGTTCACGCCGTCGCTCGCGGCGAGATACGCGGTGCCGCCGAGGTCGACGATCGGCGTCGCGGCGACCGAGCTGCCCGTGCCGGTGGTGAGGTCCTTCACGAGCCCGGTGCCGCCGGGCGTGCCGTCGCTCGCCCACAGCTCGCGGCCGATCGCCTCGTCGGTCGCCGCGAAGTAGGCGACACCGAACTGTGACCCCACGAACGGTCCCGCGGACGAGCCCGTCGCCCCGGCGAAGATGTCGGCCAGGCGCACGGTGCCCGCGGACGTGCCGTCGCTCGACCACGGCTCGCTGCCCGACGTGCCGTCGTTGGCCGCGAAGAACAAGTGACTCCCGATCGCCGTGAAGCCCGAGCCCGCGGAGATCCCGCTCGCGGAGCCGGGGTTGATGTCCTTGATCATGGTCGTGCCGGCGGCCGTGCCATCGCTGCGCCATGGCTCGCGGCCCGAGGCGGTGGTCATGGCGGTGAAATACAAGACGCCGTTCAGCGCGACGTACAGCGTGGGGTTCGAGCTGGCCGAGCCCGCCATGATGTTCGCGACCAGCGACGAGGTCGTGCCGTCGGTCTTCCACAGCTCGACGCCGTTCACGCCGTCGTTCGCCGAGAAGAACACCGTGCTCCCCACGGGCATGAAGTTCGAGGGAGACGACGACGCGGAGCCCGAGGCGACGTCACTGATGCGCACCGTGCCGGCCGTCGTGCCGTCGCTCTTCCAGGGCTCGAAGCCCGACGTGCCGTCGTTGGCGGAGAAGTAGATCAGGTTGCCGACCGCGACCGGAATGAACAGCGGCATGGAGCTCGCGCTGCCCGGGTTGATGTCCTTCACGCGCACGGTCCCGGCGCCCGTGCCGTCGCTCGTCCACAGCTCGGTGCCGCTCGTGCCGTCGTTGGCCGAGAAGAACAGGGTGTTCCCGACCGCGATCAGGCCCAGCGGGCTCGAGTCACCCGGGCCCGGGTTGATGTCCTTCACGCGCGCCGTGCCCGCCGCCGTGCCGTCGCTCCTCCACAGCTCGCGGCCGCCGCTGGCGTCGATGCCCACGTAGTACGCCACGCCGTTCATGACCGTGAAGCGGCCTTCGACCGAGTCGGCCGGCCCCGGGTTGAAGTCCGCGATGCGCATCGTGCCGGCCGCGGTACCGTCGCTCCGCCACAGCTCGCGGCCGGTCGACGAGTCACTCGCGGTGAAGAGCAGCGTGCTGCCACTCAGTGCTGCCAGCGAGCCTGCGTTGTTCGTGCCAGCGACGCCGAGTCTCTTGACCCGGAACGTGCCGGCCGCGGAGCCGTCGGTGCGCCACAGCTCGTTCTCGGAGAACGGCGTGGCGATGAAGTACAGGAAGCCCTGGAAGCGGGTGACCTCGACCGGGTTGGAGCCGGCCTGCGACAGGGTCGCGTTGATGTCCTTCACGAGGTAGGGCTGGCCCTGGGCACGCGCGACGAGCGGCAGGGCGAGCGCGAGCAGGAGGCAGGAGCAGCAGCGGAGCAGCCTCGACATACGCCCGGGTATTGTCGCAGAGCAAAGCCCACGGGTGGGCTTTTTTTGAAAGGCCCGTTTTCGGAATCGAGAAGGAGACGAAAGGTGAGCGGGACCAAGCACATCGGGATCGTTGCGGTGAGCGCGGAAGGCGCGGCGCTGTGTTACCGGACGATCTGCGCAGAAGGCGCCGCCGTGCTCGGGCCGCACGACCACCCCGAGGTCAGCGTTCACACGTTCCCGCTCGCGCGCTACATGGCGCTGATCGCGCGCGACCGGTGGGACGAGGCCGGGGAGCTCTTGCTCGAGTCGGCCGGGATCCTGGTCCGGGGCGGCGCGGAGCTGCTCGTCTGCCCCGACAACACGCTGCACCAGGCGCTCGACCGGGTGCGCGAGCGCGCGCCGGCGCCCTGGCTGCACATCGCGGAAGAGGTCGCGGCCGCGGCCCGCGCGCGCGGGCTCCGGCGCCTGGGCGTGCTCGGCACGCGCCATCTCATGGAAGGTGCGGTCTACCGCGAGAAGCTCGCTGCACACGGCATCGCGTGCGAGATCCCCGAGCCGGCCGAGCGAGCGCGCGCCAACGCGGTGATCTTCGACGAGCTGGTGTGCGGGCGCTTCGACGCGGGCTCGCGCCGCTACTTCTGCGAGCTGATCGAGTCACTCGGCCAGCGCGGCTGCGACGCGGTGGTGCTGGGCTGCACGGAGATTCCGCTGCTGGTCTCCGACGCCGACTCCTCCCTGCCCGTGCTGGACTCGACGCGCATCCTGGCACGGGCGGCGCTGCGGGAGGCCCTGGGGCAGGACTGACGCAACTTTCTCCAAGTTTCGCGGCCGACTCCTTCCTAGGTTCTCGCGCGAAGGAGGAACCCCCATGGCATCGATCCGCAGGGAAGCTCGCATCAAGACCCAGCCCGAGGCCGCGTGGGCGGCGCTGCGCGACGTGGGCGCGCTGCACACGCGCTTGGCGCGCGGCTTCGTGAGCGACACGCGGCTCGAAGCGGGTGCGCGCATCGTGACCTTCGCCAACGGCATGGTCGTGCGCGAGCTGATCGTCGACGTCGACGAGTCGGCGCGGCGCGTGGCGTGGTCGGCGCGCACGGACGGGCTCAGTCACCACAGCGCGTCGGCGCAGGTGCTTCCCGACGGCCCGTCGGCCTGCCGCTTCGTCTGGATCGCCGACCTCTTGCCCGACGAGGCGGCGCCCGTGATCGCGGCCATGATCGACCAAGGCATGGCCGCCATCCAGGAGACACTCGAGAAGGACGCGAGCTGAGGCGCGCTGGCGCGCACGCTTGTGATCGATCGCACGCCGCGCTCGTGAAGCGCATCACGCCGTGCGCGTGGCTCCGGTCACGCGCCGTCCGGCGCTGGGCGCCGATGCGGGCAGGCGATGCGAAAGCTCGTCCTCCCGATCGTGGTCGCGGTGATCCTCGTTCCCGGTGCGGCGCTCGCGCAGCTGCGCACCGTGGCGCTCGCGTTCAAGCCGCCGGTCGATTCCCGCGTGGTCGGCTTCCACGTGTATCTCGCGGCGGCCTCGCGCGCCTATGCGGACTTCCGGGACGACATCAACTTCGTGCCGCCGGTCGACGCGAGCGGAGTCGCGACCTGGGCGTTGGCGGGCATCGAGGAGTTCTCCGACGTCTACGTGTCCCTGAAGTCGTACGACGCCTCGGGCACGGAGTCCGCATTCTCGAACGAGGTCCGCGTGGTGGCCGAGGTGCCGCCGGCAGCGCCGCCGCCGGTGCAGCACGAGTGCGAGGCGGACGCCGACTGCGCAGCGCCCGCCGACGCCTGCGCGGGTCCGCGCCACTGCGTCGCGTACACGTGTCAGGCGGGCTCGGCGCTCCCCGACGAGACGGCCTGCGACGACGGGAACGCGAGCACGCCCTACGACGTGTGTCGCGGCGGCAAGTGCAGCGGCTTCGCCTGCGGCAGCGACGCGCAGTGCTCCGACGGCCAGGCCTGCGACGGCGCCGAGCGCTGCAGCGGCAACGTGTGCGTGTCGGGCGCGGCGCTGCAGTGTCCGCTCGACTCCGGTCCCTGCTACGACTCGTTCTGTGACCTCTCGGCGGGCTGCGTGGTGCAGCTCCACCCCGACGGCTCGTCGTGTGTCACCTCGAGCTCGGGCAGCGCCGGCACCTGCTCGGCGGGCGTGTGCCAGCAGACATACTCGCGCAAGCGCTGGAAGCACCGCGACCGCTGACCCGGCTCAGCCAGGGGCGACGAGCTGTGGATGCGCGTGCCACTCGTGGGCGATCCGGCGCATCAGCAAGGCGCAGTCGAACTGCACGCTTCCCGGCGGAAAGCGCGTCTGGTCGCCGAAGAACGTCGACTCGACCCCGGTCACTTCGAGCGGCTCGACCGCCCAGCCGAAGCTGCGCAGCTCGAGGCCGTCGTAGACGCCGGCGCGCCGGGTGGCCGAGTAGCCCAGCGACCCGCCTGCGAAGAAGCGCGAGGCCTCGTCGAGTGAGCCGAAGACCGAGCTCGCGGGCAGCGCCCCCGCCACCCGGGCCTCGACCCGGACCCGGGTCAGTCCGTCCGCGCTCTGCAGCGCGACCGAGAGCCGCTCGTCCGACTCTTCGACCCGGAACTCGGCGGGATGGTGCTCGCCCGGAAAGATGCGCCCGCCCACGGCGACGTTGAAGCGCGAGGAAGTGTCTCGTCGGGGGATGTACACGCCCTCGCGAACGGCCCCGTCGGCGTCCCATTCGACCGCGACGCGGTGGGCCGCATTCTCGGAGCGCAGACCGAACGCGCGCGGCACGAATCGCGGGCGCACCTCGCAAAGCCGGATCAGACACACCCCGGCGATCGCCGAGCCCCGCACCAGCTTGGGCCGGAACGGTGCGGGGAGGAGCGGGCGCAGCGCGGCGGGTGTGACCCGAAAGTTCACCAGGATTCGCCGATCGATCACGCCGCGGATCGCTGGAAGGCGGAGCATCTCGAGTCAGCGTACCCTCCCGGCCCGTGCAGCGCCCCAGTCTTTTTCGCCGCCGCCCGATCTGGCTGCCCACGCTGTGGGGCTGGCTCCTGTTGTTTCTCATCTGTGCGGGAGTCGGGGTCGTTGCGCTGCGTGAGGTCTATCCCTTCCTGGCGGTGACTCACCGGGCCGATGCGCACCTGCTCGTGGTCGAGGGCTGGATGCCGGCCGACCAGCTCGATCAAGCGCTCGAGATCTGGCGCGCCGGCGGCTACGCGCACGTGATCACCACGGGCGGGCCGATCACCGAGTTCGAGCCCGAGCCGCGCTCCTACGCCGACCGCGCCCGCAGCTACCTCGTGAGTCACGGCATGCCGGCCGACGTCGTGGTCGCGGTCTCCGCCCCGGCGTCCGCGCAGGAGCGCTCGTTCCTGAACGCGGTCATGCTGCGCGAGTGGCTCGCGCACTCCGAGCTGCGCTCCGACGCCCTGGACGTGGTCTCCTCGGGCGTGCACTGCCGGCGCTCCTGGCTCGTGCACCGGATGGCGTTCGGGCCGCAGGTCCGCGTAGGGATCATCGCGACCCGGCCGCGCGGCTACGACCCCGACGCCTGGTGGCGCACCAGCCTGGGCGCCAAGGACGTGCTCTCCGAGGCGATCAGCTGGACCTGGACCGAGCTGTTCTTCCACCCCGGGCCGCCCGGCTCGAGCGGCGAGAAGTGGGGCGAGGGCTACTGACTCACTCCGGGCGCGTGCCCGCGATCATGTAGCGCCAGAAGCGGCGCGGCTCGCCGAACTTGAAGTTGCCGCCGGCCTTGTGCTGGACCGAGACGTTGTCCCAGACCAGCACGTCGTGGGAGCTCCAGTCGTGCTCGCACTTGGGGCCGCGCGACTCGGCGTGGTCCTGGAGCTCGCGCAGGAGCGCGCGGCCCTCGGCCACCGGCAGGCCCTCGACGTGCTTGGCGCGGTCGAGGTCGACGAACAGCGAGCGCGTGCGCGCCAGCGGGTGCGTGCGCACCAGCGGATGGGTCACTTCGACCAGCACGTCGGCCGGGCCGCGCGCGGCGCGCCGCGGCGGGAACGCGTCTTCGTTGTTGTGGTGGTACACCGCGCGCAGGGTCTCGATGCGCCGGCGCGTGGCCGGGTCGAGTGACTCGAGCGCCGCCCGCATGTCGATGAAGCAGGTGGGTCCGCCGCCGCTGGGCGGCAGCGCTCGTGCGTGCAGCACCGTCGCAGCGGCGGGCTCCTCGGTGTAGGTGTCGTCGACGTGCCAGGTCTCGAACAGGCCCGGCCGGCGGTCGTCGAGCCCGCCTGTTGCGGTGCCCGCGCGCCGCGCGCGCTCTTCGTCGGGGATCACGTAGCCGGAGTCGATCACCTGCCGGCGCTCGGCGTAGCGCAACGTGCCGCCGTCGCGTGTGCGCCCGACGGGGTCCTTGATCGCGCCGAACAAGCGCGCGACCGCCTGCAGCTCGTCGTCGGCGAGCGGGCGCTCCATGCAGAGCCGCACGACGGCGCGGCGCGCGAGCAGCGCGCGCAGAGCCTGGGCCGTGCTCGCGCCGTCGCCGGGACCAACGCCCGTCACCGAGGTCACTGCGAAGCCCGCGGGCTCCTGCACGTCCATGGGGCCGTGGTGTACCTTGCGGCCATGCAACGACGCAAGCTGGGCAGGTCCGGACTCACTGTTTCGTCACAGGGTCTGGGCTGCATGGGCATGTCCGAGTTCTACGGCGCCACCGACGACGCCGAGTCGCTCGCCACGATCGACCGCGCGCTCGAGCTCGGCATCGACTTCCTCGACACGGCCGACGTGTACGGCCCGTACAAGAACGAGGAGCTGCTCGGCCGCGCTCTCAGGGGGAGGCGCGGGCGCGTCGTGCTGGCGACCAAGTTCGGCATCGTACGCGACCCGAAGAACCCGCAGGCGCGCGGCGTCAGCGGCCGGCCCGAGTACGTGCGCCAGGCGTGTGACGCGAGCCTGCGCCGGCTGGGCGTCGACCACATCGACCTGTACTACCAGCACCGCGTCGACCCGTCGCTGCCGATCGAAGACACCATCGGTGCCATGTCCGACCTCGTCAGGCAGGGCAAAGTGCGCCACCTGGGCCTCTCCGAAGCCGGCGTCGAGACACTGCGCCGCGCTTGCGCGGTCCACCCGATCGCCGCGCTGCAGACCGAGTACTCGCTGTGGAGCCGCGATCCCGAGGACGCGATCCTCGGCGCCTGCCGGGAGCTCGGCATCGGCTTCGTGGCCTACAGCCCGCTCGGACGCGGCTTCCTCACC
>DATKAO010000253.1 GCA_035498015.1 Myxococcota bacterium | reverse complement strand
GAAGGGCATCGACGAGGGCGCCACGCTCGTGACCGGCGGCGTGGGCCGGCCCGAGGGCCTGAAGGAGGGCTACTACGTGAAGCCCACCGTGTTCGGCAACGTGAAGAACACGATGACCATCGCGCGCGAGGAGATCTTCGGGCCCGTGCTGTCGATCCTCCCGTATCACGACGAGGCCGAGGCGATCTCGATCGCCAACGACACCCCGTACGGGCTGTCGGGCTACGTGACCTCGGGCAACCTCGACCACGCGAAGAAGGTCGCGCGCCAGCTCCGCACCGGGAACGTGCACCTGAACGGTGCGCAGCTCTCGTTCGACGCGCCGTTCGGCGGCTACAAGCAGTCGGGCAACGGCCGCGAGTGGGGCGTGAACGGCTTCGAGGAGTTCCTCGAGACCAAGGCGGTGTTCGGCTACTCCGCGGAGTGAGTCGAATCCCGGTCAGGCCGTGAAATGCAAGCGGCCGGTCGCGCGAGCGGCCGGCCGCTTCTGTTCGAGCACGAGTCAGATACCATTGCGCCCTGCGCATGGCGTCCCGATTCGCGCTGCTCCAGGATCGCAACTTCGCACGCGTGTTCGCGGCGCGGCTGATCTCGGCCTTCGGCACGCCGATGGCGCCGGTCGCGCTGCCGTTCGCGGTGCTCGAAGACCTGCATGGGACCGCGCGCGACGTGGGGATCGTGATCGCCGCGGCGTCGGCGGCCCAGGTCGCGTTCCAGATCTTCGCGGGGGCGCTCGCCGACCGTGGCTCCCGCCGCGCGCAGATGGTGACCGGCGACCTCGCCGCCGCGGCGGCACAGGGCACGATCGCGCTGCTGCTCGCGTTGCACGTGGCGTCGGTGCCGGCGCTGGTCGCGCTCGAGCTCGTGATCGGCACCGCGCTCGCGCTCCACCAACCGGCGGCAGTCGGACTGGTTCCGCTGGTCGTGGACCGCGATCGGCTCCACGGGGCAAACGCGCTGCTGGCGCTCGCCAACAGCCTGGCCATCGGGCTCGGCGCCGCCGTGGCCGGTTTCGTCGCGGCGGTCTTCGGCGCGAAGGTCGCGCTCGCGCTCGACGCGGCCACCTTCCTGGCCAGCGCCATCCTCGTGTCGGGCGTGCGCGAGCGTGCCCAGGAGCGCAGCCGCGGCGAGTCACTCCTGGCCGAGCTGCGCTACGGCTGGCGCGAGTTCACGAGTCACCGCTGGCTGTGGACGATCGTCTTGCAGTTCACGGTCATGCTGTTGGGCTGGTTCGGCACCTATGCCGTCGTGGGACCCGTGATCGCCAAGCGCTCACTCGGCGGCGCGGCGGCGTGGGGCGCGATCGCCAGCGCCAACGGCTTCGGGCTGATCGCGGGCGGCTTCCTCGCGCTGCGCGTGCGCTTCCCGCGCCCCATGCTCGCCGCCACGCTGTGCTGCTTTCCGTTCGCGCTGCTCCCGCTGGCGCTCTGGGCGACGCTGCCGCTGGCGTGGATCGCCGGGGCGGCCTTCGCCGCTGGCCTGGCCGGGGAGATCTTCGGCGTTCTGTGGTTCACCGCCCTCCAGACCCACGTGGAGCCGGCGGCGCTGTCGCGTGTCTCGGCCTACGACGCGGTGGGCTCGATCGCGCTGGTGCCGCTGGGAGAGGTGCTCGCCGGCTTTGCGCTCGACGCGTTCGGCCCCGCGCCCACCCTGCTCGGCGCCTGCGCGTTGATCGTGGTGCCTACGGCCGCCGTGCTGTTCGTGCGCGAGGTGCGAGAGCTGCGGGCCGAGAGCCACGCGTGACTCGGGTCGCGGAGGGGTATGATCGTAAAATGGCGACGACCGGGCACGTCGAGCACGAGGGCATCGGCTGGGGTGGCTTCCTGGCGCGGTTCGCCTTCGCGCTCGCGCTCGTGTACGCCACCTACAACCCGTGGCAAGTGTCTTACGTGCACTGGGTGCTCGGCATCTGGCAGCCGGCGCACGAGTCGAGCTGGTTCTCCTCGCCTGCGCTGAAGTTCGTGGTCGGCATCGCGCTCACGATCGCCTGGGTGGTGTACGGCACGGCCGCGCGGCGCTCGCTGGGCGGCGTGGGCATCTTCCTGGTGGTGGCGCTGTGCGCGGGCATGATCTGGCTCCTGGTCGAGCAGCACGTGTTCAGCGCCACGAGCATTCCGGCGCTGACTCACGTGGCGCTGGTCGTGATCGCGGTGGTCATGGCCGTGGGCATGAGCTGGTCGCACATCCGGCGGCGACTCACGGGCCAGGTCGATACGGACGAGGTCGAAGGGCGTTAGTGGCCTCCGGGGGGGCGCCCCTCGAGAAGGGGCTGAAGGCCGGGGCGCTCGGCTTCGTGTCGAGCCTGGTGATCGGCGTCGCTTCGACCGCGCCGGGCTACAGCGTGGCGGCGTCGCTCGGGGTGGTGGCGGCCTCGGTCGCGTTCCAGTCACCGGGCGTGCTGTGGCTGGCGTTCCTGCCCATGCTCGGCATCGCGCTCTCCTACTACGCGATGAATCGTGTGGACCCGGACTGCGGCACCACCTTCACCTGGGTGACTCGCAGTATGGGGCCGTGGGTGGGCTGGATCGCGGGCTGGTCCCTGCTCGTGGCCGACTTCCTGATCATGGCCAGCCTGGGCCAGATCGCGGGCCGCTACTCGTTCCGGCTGTTCGGCGTCGCCGAGCTGGCCACCAGCCCGTACGCGGTCACCGCGGTGAGCGTGGCCTGGGTCGTGGCCATGACCTGGATCTGCTACGTGGGCATTGAGGTCTCGGCGAAGACCCAGTGGTTCCTGCTCGGGGCCGAAGTCGCGGTGCTCGGAGTCTTCGCCGCGGTGGCGCTCGGGCGCGTGTACCTGGGTCACTACACTGACTCGGTCGCGCCCAGCGCGGCCTGGCTGAACCCGTTCACGCTCGACGCGCCGCGGCTCGAGGCAGGCGTGCTGACGGCCATATTCATCTACTGGGGCTGGGACACGGCCGTCGCGGTGAACGAAGAGACCGACCGCGCCGAGCACACGCCGGGTCACGCGGCGATCGTGTCGACCCTGCTCCTGCTCGGCATCTACGTGCTGGTCGCGGTGGCTGCGCAGGCGGTGCACGGGCCGGCCTTCCTGGCCGCGCATCGCGACGACGTGCTCTCGGCGCTGGGCAGCCAGGTGCTGCCGTTCGGCTTCGACAAGCTGCTCGACCTGGCGGTGCTGACCTCGGCCTCGGCGGCGACCCAGACCACGATCCTGCCGGCCACGCGCTCCATGCTGGCCATGTCGGCGCACGGCGCCGCGCCGCGCGCGTTCGGCGCGATCTCTCCGCGCTATCTCACCCCCGGTGTCTCGACCTTGTGGATGGGCGCGATCTCGATCGTGTGCTGTCTGGCGCTCGCGCTCGTGTCCGACGACGTGATCTCGGACTCGGTGACCGCCACGGGGCTGGCGATCTCGTTCTATCTCGGGCTCACGGGCCTGGCCTGCGTGGTCTACTTCCGCAAAGCGCTGTGGAACGACCTGCGCACGTTCGCGCTGGCCGGCTTCGGGCCCTTCGCCGGCTTTCTCGGGCTCGGCTACGTGTTCGTCCGCTCGTGCATCGCGCAGGCGAACGGCCTGCCGCTCGCGATGGCGCTGGGCTCCATGCTCCTGGGCCTGGTCCTCATGATCGCCATGTGGCGCATCGACCCAACGTTCTTCCGGCGCAGGTCCGAAGCTGCACACCCCGAGACACGCCTCTGAAGAGCGGGCCGCGTTCCGGCTAAGATCTCCCTCGTGACCATCACCAACGGCGACGAGCTCCTCGAACCCCAGCGCTACGCGAGCCACGGCTACCCGCACGACACCTGGACGCGCCTGCGCCGCGAATCCCCCGTCCACTGGTGCGAGCCGACGGAGCTCGTGCCCTTCTGGGCGATCACGCGTCACGCACACATCTGTGAAGTCTCGAAGCAGCCCGATGTGTTCCAGAGCGGCAACGGGATCGTACCCGCCACCAAGGAGGTCGCCGAGCGCCTGGCGCGCGGGGAGCGCGGGCCGTTCGACATGATGCAGACCATCATCACCATGGACCCGCCCAAGCACCGCAAGTACCGCAAGGTGGCGAGCCCGTGGTTCACCGCGCAGGCGCTGGCGCGCGTCGACGACGTGGTGAAGGCGAGCGCGCGGCGGCTGGTCGACCGGCTGTACGAGTCACAGAAGGGCGGCGAGGGCACGTGTGACTTCGTGACCGACGTCGCCATCGCGCACCCGCTGCGCATCTTGTGCTCGATCCTGGGCATTCCCGAGGCCGACGAGCCCAAGGTGCTGCGACTCACCCAGCAGCTCTTCGCGGCCGACGACCCGGAGTACAAGCGCAGCGAGGAGAACCCCGAAGAGGCGTTCCGCGCGCTGGGCATGGAGTTCCTGCAGTACTTCGGGAAGATCATCTACGACAAGCGCGCGAACCCCGGCAACGACCTGGCCAGCGTGCTGGCCAACGCCGAGGTCGACGGCGCGCGCATGGGCGACATCGAGACACTCGGCTACTACCTGATCACCTTCACCGCGGGTCACGACACCACGCGCAACGCCATCGCCGGCGGCATGCTCGCGCTGGTGCAGAACCCGGCGGAGCGCGCGAAGCTGCGCGCCGAGCCCGAAGCGCGAGTCAGCGACGCGGTCGAGGAGATCGTGCGCTGGACGACGCCCGTGAACTACATGATGCGCACCGCGGCGCGCGACTACGAGCTGGCCGGAACCAAGCTGCGCGCGGGCGACCGGCTGCTCTTGTTCTACGCGTCCGCCAACCGCGACGAGGATGTGTTCGACGCGCCCTTCCGCTTCCGCATCGACCGCCATCCCAACCCGCACCTCGGCTTCGGGATCGGCGAGCACTTCTGTCTGGGCTCGCACCTGGCGCGCCGCTCGCAGCGCGCGCTGTTCGCCGAGCTCGTCGGACGCTTGGAAGACGTAGCGCTCCTGGACGAGCCCGAGCGGCTCGCGGCGAGCTTCGTGGCCGGCGTGAAACACCTGAAGCTCCGGTACCGGCTCGCCGCCCACCACTAGAGAGACCGGCTCCTGCGCTCACCCCGGCGGGCGGCAGATCTTGCCGACCCGCTTCAGCTCGCCGCGAAGCTCACGAATGGCGGCCAGCTCGGCGCGGTCCGGGTGCTCGTAGTAGGGCAGGTAGAGCTCGCCGCACATCCGGTCGAAGCACTGATGAGTCACTGCCGGGCTCCGTTCCCCGATGTCTCCATCGGCGGTCCTCTCGAAGCACGGCCTCTTGCCCTCGTCCACGTCGAGCATGCAGGCGAACTCCGCGAGCTCGCGCCGGGCGTCGGGCGCCCGCTCGAGACACTTGATCTCGGCGATCCGGATCACCACCTCGTAGTTGGGCACTTCGGGCAGATCGACCGCCAATGCGCGCGTGAACTCCGCAGACGCGGTCTTCAGGTCGCCCCGGTCGAGCGCCGCCTCACCGGCCTTCACGGCGTCGACGTACGGCTTGGGCAGATCGGGAACGCCGGGCGCGGGTGGCCCCAGCAGCGGCTTGCGCACCACGGGAGCCGCCGCCAGACATGCCAGTGCCGTCGCGATCAGCCAGCGGGAGCGAGCCATCCGGACATGCTCGTACATCTGGGGCGCTGCGGCACGGGCGCTTCGGCCCGGCAAACGACGGTCAGGCTGCGTCTCCGTGGGGCCGATAGAGCGCGTGCGGAGGTGCTGGCCGATGAAGGGCAGGGAGCTGTTCAGGATTCCCGGGACGATCACGGTCGAGCACTATCCGGAGCACCGGGCCGTGCTGGCCGGCTGGGAGTCACTCAGCACTTCCGAGTTCCGCAACGCGATCGCGCGCGGCCTGGCCGAGTGCGGCCGCCTGCGCGCCAAGTCCTGGCTCGTGGACCTCACGCGCAACCCGGGCGTTCCGTCCCAAGCCGACCTCACCTGGCTCACCACCGAGGCCGGGCCACTCACTCTGGACAGCGGCATCCGCGCGGTGATCAACATCCACGGCGGCAGCGCGCTGGCCACGCTCGGCGCGAGCCGCTGGTCGAAGAGCGCCAGCGAGGGCGGCCTGGTCACCTGTGACTGCCGCAACCTCGCCGACGCGCTCGAGCTCGCCAAGGACGTCGCCGAGGGCAAGCTCCGCACCGACAACTGCTGAGCGGAGTCACATGCCCGGCGTCGGGTGGCGGGCCGCTGTCACCGGCTCGACCTGTTCGAACGCCAGCACCTTCACGTCGGTCGTGAAGCTGCCGCCCTTCTGGGGCGTAGCGGGCGGGGCCGAAGCCACCGTGAAGGGCTCGCGGCCGCCCGGCGGAATCGTGCCGCCGATCGTGATCTCATGCGCGACGCCCGGGTTGCGCTTGCCGGGCTTGAACTCGTTGGGCCAGCGGTACTGGTGCTGCACGAGGAGCTCGACGTCGCGGATCGGCTCCTTGCCCGAGTTGACGATCGTGCCCGAGGTCTGGCCGTCGCGCGTCGTCACGTCCTCGATCTGGATCACCTGCTTCGCGTGAGCTGAGTCGAGCAGGCGAGCCGGGTTCGAGCTCGCCGTCGCGGCGAGCGGCAGCGCGAGCAGAGCACCGGACAGCGAGAGCAAAGGAAGTGTCTTCATGGCGTTTCCTCCGAGTGGATGGCCCACGTACCCTTGGACGCCGGAGGCTTTGCCGGAAAGCGAAGACCCTGCTTGAATGTCCTCATCCAGAGGAGTCGAAGCCATGAACAAGGTCGAAGGCCTGCACCACATCGCCATCTGCACCGCCGACATGAAGAAGCAGATCGAGTACTTCACCGACGTGCTCGGCATGGAGCTCGTGGCGCTCTACTGGATGCACGGCGTCGAGAATACGTGGCACGGCTTCCTGCGTCTGAACGACGAGAGCGCCGTCGCGTTCGTCTCGAACCCCGACGTGGCGAAGGTGCCCGTGAAGCTGGGCCAGACCCATGCGGGCAACCCGGGCGCGCCGGTCGCGCGCGGTGTCATGCAGCATCTCGCGCTGCGCGTGAAGGACGAGCGCGAGCTGCTCGCCATGCGCGACCGGATCCGCTCGAAGGGCATCCCCGTGCTCGGACCGCTCGATCACGGCATGTGCGTCTCCATCTACTTCGCGGGACCGGAGAACCTGTCACTCGAGCTGTCGTATTCGACCGAGCCGATCGACGCGGGCGCGTGGATCGACCCGGAAGTCGTCGCGCTGGCCGGGATCAGCGCCGAGGAGCTCGCGCGCTTCAAGCGCCCGGCGAGTTACCAGGACCGCGCCGGCGCCGTTCCGCAGCCGGCGCTCGACGGCCCCGGCCCGCACATGGCGAACTATCCGCCGGGCGCGTACCAGATGCTGCTCGGCATGCCCGACGAGAAGTCGCGCCACATGGTGACCAACGAGCCGCCGGTGAAGGTCGGCTAGAGCGCCTCGCGCTTGGCCCAGGCCAGGCCCCGGCGCAGCAGCTCGTGGAACACCGGCAGCTCCCACGAGCCGCGCTCGACCACGGGGTAGTAGTCGACCATCGGCCGCATGTCGTAGTGACCCCGGCAGTGACCGAGGGTGAGATAGAGCACCGCGCCCGCGCCGACCTCGTGCAGGTAGAGCACCGGCCGTGACTCCTCCGGCCACTCGCAGGGCTCGAAGCCGGGGGTCCTTCCGCCGAAGCGCGTCTCGAGCAGGGTCTGCACGGGGCTGTGGAGCTCGGAGACGTAGAGCTCGTCCGACGTCTCGAACGGCGCGATGCCCTTCACCAGCGGGTGCGTCGGGTCGGTGATGCTGACCTGGTACGGCGCGATCGGGGGATGCGCGAGAAACTGCGAGCCGAGCACCTGCATGAAGCGCGGCGCCAGGCGCGGGCAGGCGACCTTGCGGCCTTCGATCTCGAGGATCGAGTTGGTGCCGTGGAGCGCGAACCAGCGGCCCCCGCGCTCGACGAAGCGCGCCAGCTCGTCGGCCTGCGCGGTCGTCGGGCGCAAGTCACAGGTGTACGTGAGCAGGAAGTCGGCGCCCGACCACGCGTCGGCGCGGCTCCAGTCGGACTCGACGCGCGTGCGCACGCGCGCGTCGGCGCCCAGGTGCTTCAAGAGCTCGAGGCGCGCGTAGTCGAAGTCGTGGAAGCGCCCCCCGCAGACGAGCACGGCAGCGAGCGCCCGAGTCATCGCGGGCTCAGCGCGTAGGGCGGCTGGAGCAAGAGGATCAGCCGCTCCGCGCCCAGCCCGGCCAGGCGCTTGCGTCCGGCCTCGGTGCCCGGATAGCCGCCGAATGCGGTGACAGAGAACGGTGTCGAGCGGCCGGAGCGGGCGTGCGCGCGGCGCGCCGTGTCGACCAGCTCGGGCAGGTGCGGGTGGCCCGCGGGCGCGTTGAAGCCGTCGCCCAGGCGGCCGGCCAGCTCGGCCATGCGGGGTCCGAAGCCGCCGACCACGATCGGCGGGGGCGGCTTCGGGCGCAGATAGCCGGGCGGATCGCCGGCCCAGAGCGCACGCATGCGGGTGATCGCCTGCTCCAGCTCGCGGCGTCTCTCCGGGTCGGAGCCGACCGGCCGGCCGATCGCGCTCTGCTCGTCGGCGTAGGGCGTGGCGCGGCTTCCGCCCGCGCCCAGCCCGAGCAAGAGCCGGCCGCGAGACACTTCCTGGAGCGTGGCCGCCATGTTCGCGAGCACGCCCGCGTGGCGGTTGGCCACGTTCAGCACCAGCGGCCCGAGCATGACCTGCGAAGTCACTTCCGCGAGCGCGCTGAGCGCGGTCCAGCACTCCGGCACCGGCTCGGGTCCGGCGTCTCCACCGCCGCGCAGATGGTCCCAGAGCCACACGCCGTCGTAGCCGGCATCCTCCGCGCGGCGCGCGCCGTCACGCACCTGACCCCACGTGGCGCCGAAGGGGATCAGGAGCACGTCCGTCTTCAAGTCGGGGCGGAGCTCGCGATCGGCGGGTCCGCGAGCTTCAGGATCTGCTTGCCCAGGTTCTTGCCCTGGAACAGGCGCAGGAAGGTCTTGGGCGCGTTCTCGAGCCCGTGCTGCACGTCTTCGGCGTGCGCGAGCTTGCCTTCGGCCACCCACTTCGCGAGCTGAGTCACGCCCTCGCCGAAGCGCGCGGCGTAGTCGATCACGATGAAGCCCTCCATGCGCGAGCGCGTGACCACCAGGTTCATCAGATTGCGCGGGCCGGGCGGCGGCGTGGCCTCGTTGTAACCCGAGATGCCGCCGCACTGTACGATGCGCGCGCGCTGCGCCAGGTTGGCGAGCGCGGCGTCGAGGATGTCGCCGCCCACGTTGTCGAAGTAGATGTCGATGCCCTTCGGGCACAGCGCCCGCAGGCGCTGGGTCACGTCCTCGCGCTTGTAGTCCACCGCGGCGTCGAAGTGCGCCTTTTCCGTGAGCCAGCGGCACTTGTCGGCGCCGCCCGCGATGCCGATCACGCGGCAGCCCTCTAGCTTGGCGATCTGACCCGCGACCGAGCCCGTGGCGCCCGCCGCGCCCGAGACCACCACCGTCTCGCCCGCCTTGGGCTTGCCCAGGTCGAGCAGGCCGAAGTACGCGGTGAGTCCCGTGATTCCGCACACGCCGAGCGGCCAGGTGAGCGGCATGCCCTTGGGCAGCACCGTTGCCGACATGATCCCGCCGCGCGCCGCGATCGCGTAGTCCTGCCAGCCGAACATGCCCTGCACGAAGTCACCCACCTGGAGCTCGGGGGCGCGTGACTCGACCACCTGGCCCACGCCGCCCGCGCGCATCACCTCGCCGAGCCCGACCGGCGGGATGTAGCTCGGGCGGTCCTCCATCCAGCCGCGCATCGCGGGGTCGAAGCTCACGTACAGCACGCGCACCAGCGCCTCGCCCTCCTTGGGCGCGGGCACCGGTGACTCGCCCCAGGCGAAATCGCTCTCCTTCACCATGCCGGAAGGGCGAGCGCGCAGGGTCCAGTGTCGGTTGGTCTTGGCAGCCATGAGTCATTTCTCCTTGCGAAGCGCGGCGGCGAGCCCGGCGTCGTCGAGCTCGAGCACGCGGTCCAGAAAACGGTGGAAGCGCTGGCCGCCGGCCTCGTTGCGGCCGAACAGCACCTCGCGGCGCAGGCCCGTGGCGAGCGCCCGCTGCTGGCGCAGACACGTGGCGTAGTCCTCTTCGCGCACCACGTGGCCCAAGAGCTCGAACATCTTCTCGGCCGCCGCGCGTCCGGACTCGTCGGGCTCGCGCTCGAGCACGTACGACTGCACGGTGACCGATTCGAGCGGGGTCGCGCCGGGGAAGAGCTGTGACACGAGCACGGCGCGCGCGCCCACGTCGAAGGTCGCGATCGACACGTGCGGGAAGATCGTCCATACGCCCTGGAGCAGCTCGCGCGAGTCCCACTCCGACTCGGGCGCGTCCTCGAAACGCAGCAGCCCCGGGTTGGGGAAGCTCACGCGCTGGTGCGGCCCGTAGGCGTCGTAGAGCGCGCGGTGCGGCAGGCCGGCGCCGAAGGTCGCCTTGTGCAGGATGGGCAAGTGGTAGAAGTCGAGATAGCCGTCGTAGGCGAGCTTCCAGTTCGGGCCCGGAACGCTGCGGCGCGCGAACACCTGCCAGCGCTCGAAGCCGAACTCCGCCAGCACGCGGTCGTAGCCGCACAGGAAGGTGTCGAGGTCGAGGGACTCACCAGGCGAGAGCGAGACCCAGACGAGCCCCGCGCGCTCGGCCGCGGGCAGGCGCACGAGGCCGTGAGTCGCCGGGTCGACCTCGCCGAAGTCGTCGCGCGCGAACACCCCGCACAGCGCGCCCCGGTCGTCGTAGCTCCACGCGTGATAGGGACACACGAAGCGGCGCGCGTTGCCTGCCGGCTCGGTCACGACCTGGGCGCCGCGGTGCGCGCAGCTGTTCAGGAAGGCGCGCACCGCGCCGTCGCTGCCGCGCGCGATCAACACGGGCACGCCCGCGACCTCGAGCGCGCGGAAGTCACCCGGGCTCCGCAGCTCCGAGGAGAGCGCGAGCAAGAGCGGCAGGCGCCTCCATACCCGCTCGAGCTCGCGCTCGAAGCGCGCCGGGTCGAGATAGTGCGCGGCGGGCACCCGCAGCATGCCGGGTTCGCGGTCGGTCGTGTCGGCCTTCACGTGCGCGATGTTGCGCCGCGCCATGCGCAGCAGCTCGGCCCTGCCCATGCGACGCATCATACCTATTTGAGCGATACTCAAAGGAGCATGGACCGATCGATCGAAGCCGCGCTCGCCGATGAGCTCGCGATCCGCGCCCTGGTCGCGCGCTACTGCCACGCCATCGCCGAGCGCGACGACGCCGCCTGGGCCGGCACCTTCGCGAAGGACGCCGAGTGGCAGGTCTTCGGCCAGGAGGCGCGCGGCCGCGACGCGATCCTGTCGCTGTACCAGAAGCTCACGACCGGCGCGCGCTGGGTCGTCCAAGTCGCGACCGACGGGCTGATCGAGCTGGCCGGCGACCAGGCGACCGGCCGCTGGCAGATCACCGAGACGATCCAGCTCCGAGACGGCCGGCCGATGATCAACGTGGGCCGCTATCACGACCGCTACCGGCGCGATCCGGACGGCAAGTGGCGCTTCGCGCGCCGTGACTTCCGCTTCAGCTACACCGGGCCGGCGGACTACTCGAACCCTGCCACGCCACCCGACGGATGGCAGAGAGACTCGTGAGCCGAAAGCGCCGGACGCTCTGGCTCCTGCCGTTCGCGCTGCTGGCGCTCGGCGCCGAGAGGCGGCCACGGCAGGTCGACGCCATCCAGGTCTCCTGCGCGGAGTTCGGTGAGCTGGGTCTCGACAACCAGAAGCGGATTCTCAGCTTCCTGCAGGGCTACGGGCAGCGCGAGATTCCGCAGGACAAGGTAGGACCGGTGCCGATCGCGGCCGGACTCACGCGCGTGCTCGACGCCTGCCCGAAGGAGCCGAGCGCGCCCGTCTGGTCCAAGGTGCAAGAGCTCGCGCCCGGCAAGCAAGCCGTGGCGCGCGGCGAGGCGCGACTCACTCGGCCGCCCACCGAGCTCACCTGCAAGTCGTATCTCAAGCTCGACCGCGAGGATCGCCGGATGACCGTGTACTGGCTCGACGGCTACAGCCGCGCGGTCGACGCGAGCGACTTGAACCAGAGCGTGGTCGCGCTCGACCGCGACCCCGAGGACCTGGCCAAGAACGCCTGCGGGAAGCGCAAGCAGCGCCTGTGGTGGGCGATCCAGGGCTCCGTGCGCTCCGTCCAGCCGGCGCCGTCGAGCTAGCGCGGCGCGCGTCCGGGTCGGCCGCCGTCACGAAGTCGCAGGAATCGGACCGATCGCGATATGGTGCGCACACATTCGCGAGGAGACCGCCCGTGACCGAGCCCGCCGTGATCGTCGAGAAGGACGGACACGTCCTCTTCGTGAGCCTGAACCGCCCCGAGAAGCGCAACGCCATCAACTGCGAGGCGATGTGCCGGCTCTACGACGCCTGGAACCAGCTCGACCAGGACGACGAGCTGCGCGTGGCGATCCTCACCGGGAAGGGCAGCACCTTCTGCGCGGGCATGGACCTGGGCGAGATCGGGAAGATGAGCTCGGGCAAGCCCGAGAACGAGTGGATGAAGCGCGCCATGACCGAGCCCGCGCTGATTTACGGCGCGTGGCTCAAGACCTACCGCCCGACCAAGCCCGTGATCCTGGCGGTCGAAGGCTTCGCGCGTGCCGGCGGTACGGAGATCCTGCAGGGCACCGACATCCGCGTGGCGGGCGAGAGCGCCGTGTTCGGAGTGACCGAGGTGCAGCGCGGCCTGTTTCCGATGGCGGGCTCGACCGTGCGCCTGCGGCGCCAGATCGGCTACGCGGTGGCCGCGGAGATGCTGATCTGCGGCGAGGACCTGCCCGCGAAGCGCGCCCATGAGCTCGGGCTCGTCAATCACGTGGTGCCCGACGGACAGGCGCTGGCGAAAGCGCGCGAGATCGCGGCGCGCATCGCCATGAATGGGCCGCTGGCCGTGAAGGCGATCGTCGCCACGCTGCGCCAGACCGAGACACTTCCCGAGGACCAGGCTTTCGCCATCGAGCAGAAGTACGGCATGGCGGTGATGGGCTCGGAGGACGCGCGCGAAGGTCCGCGCGCCTTCCTGGAGAAGCGCGCGCCGGTGTTTCGCGGCAAGTGACTCCTTGTGCGTGACTGAGCCGACATGGTAGGCTGGACCTACCTTCGGGAGGTGCCATGCTCACTCGGAGCGTCTCGGCCGCCTCGTCGGCCCTGCTGGCGTTCTCGTTCGGCCTGTCTTCCTCTCCCGCTTTCGCCTCGACCTACGCGCTCACGCCCGTGCTGTCCTGGACGGACGCGGAGGCCTACGCGACCTCACTCGGAGGTCACCTGGTCGTCATCGACGACCAGGCCGAGCAGGACGCGCTGGTCGCGCAGTTCGGCGGGACCGAGCCGTTCTGGATCGGACTCACCGACACCCAGATCGAGGGCACCTTCATGTGGGTCAACGGCGATCCGCTCACCTACACCAACTGGCTGCCGGGCGAGCCGAACAACTCGGGCGGGGTCGAGAACTACGGCGAGATGAACTGGGGCGCGCCCGGAAAGTGGAACGACGCGACCAACGAGCCGGGAGGGCGCGGGATCGTCGAGTTCCCGGAGCCGGCCGCCGGAGCGGGTCTCGCGCTCGCAGCCGTCGCGCTCGGGGGCTGCAGCCTCATCCGTCGGCGAGGCTGGCTGTAAACCCGAGGACCGCGGCCTCGAACTCCTGCGGCGCCTCGATGTTCACCGCGTGGCCGGCCTCGAGGTCGACGACGCGCAGGCCGGGCATGGCTCCGGCTGCGAAGTCGCGGTGCGGCTGGAAGGCCCGCTCGCGAGCGCCGTTCACGAGCAGCGCCGGCACGGCGAGCTTCGGCAGCTGGTCGCGGCAGCAGGTCGAGCGGAGAGTCTCGGCGAACGCGCGCCACAGCGCGACCCGGTCGACGCCGTCGGCGGCGCGCGCCATGCGGTCGCGCAGGTCCTGGGGGAAGCGCTTGGCGTGAGTCGGGTGGACGGGCAGCGTGCGCAGATCGAGCGCGCGCACGTCCTCGAGCGTCGGGCTGTGCAGCGCCGACCCGACCTCGCTGAACGCAGACAGCGAGTTCGTGAGCACGATCCCGCGCACCGCCTCGGGGTGGTCGAGCGCGTAGCGCAGCATCAGCCCCGCGCCGAGTGACTGACCCACCACGATCCAGCGCTCGAGCCCGAGCGCGCGGCGCAGCGCCTCGAAGGCGCCCACGTAGCCGTCGGCCGAATAGGCGGGTGGGTCGATCGGAGCTGGCGAGCCGCCGTGTCCCCAGAGCTCGGCAGCGTGCCAGCGGAAGGCGTCGTCGAACGCGGGCCGCTGCAGCTCCCACTGCAGGTTGCTGGACAAGAGGCCGTGCAGAAGCAGCAGCGCGGGCCGGTCTTTGCGGCCGCGTGATTCGACGTGGAGCGCGGGCTTTGAAGTCGACTCGTTCATGTCACTCGACCACTCCAGTCTATCTCGCCCGAGCCGGCGCTGGGCAGACGGCACGGGGCGCGCCGGTCTACCCTGTGCGGGTGAAGATCGGCGCGCTCCAGTTCTTCGGCTGGCCGGACCGGCGGATCCCGCTCACCGAAGTGTATGCGCGCGCGCTCGAGCGGGTCGACGTCATGGAGCGCTCCGGGTTCGACGCGGTGTGGCTCGCCGAGCACCACTTCTCGGGCTACAGCGTGTGCCCCAACGTGCATCTCATGGGCATGCACGTGGCCGGGCGGACGGAACGCCTGCGCATCGGCACCGCGGTCACCTTGCCCTCGCTCTCGCACCCGCTGCGCGTGGCGGAAGAGGTGGCGCTGCTCGACGTGCTCTCCGGCGGCCGGGTCAACTGGGGCGCCGGGCGGGGCTTCGACGCCAAGGAGCACCGCGCCTTCGGAATCACTCCGGACCAGAGCTATCCGAAGTTCCGTGAGTATTTCGAGGCCGTGCTGGCGGCGTGGCGCCAGGAGCGCGCCAGCTTCCGGGGTGAGTTCGTCTCGTTCGAAGACATCGAGGTGCTGCCGCGGCCGCTGCAGCAGCCGCACCCGCCGGTGTGGATCGGGGCGTCCTCGCTCGAGGCGATCGAGTGGGGCGCCGCGCACGGTCACTCGATCCTGATGGACCCGCACAGCACGCACGCCGAGATCGCCGCAAAGCGGCGGCGCTACGACGAGGTCCTGCGCAGTCACGGTCATGCCATCGCGGGCCGCGACATCCCCGTCGCGCGCCAGATCGCGATCGCGGCCAGCGACGAAGAGGCGCGCGAGGTGGCCCTGCGCGGCAGCTCCTGGCTGCTCGGCTCCTACGACCGCAGCGGCACGACCGGTCCGCGTGTCTCGGGCAACGCGCGCGCGACGCTGCGCCGGCCGATCGACGAGTACGTCGACGGCTGCGTCGTGTGGGGCTCGCCGGCACGCGTGCGCGACGAGCTCGCGCGGCTGCGCAGCGAGCTGCCGCTGGAGTACCTGATGATCGCGCCCCTGTCCGAGACGTCGTTCCGGCTCTTCGTGACCGAGGTGCTCGAGAAGCTGTGAGGAGATGGCAATGAAGATCGGTGTCTTCGCGACGTTCATGTCCCCGCTGGCCACGCCGCAGATGGTGGCCGACCTGGGCCGCCGGCTCGAGTCGGCCGGGCTCGAGTCACTCTGGATGGGCGAGCACGTGGTGCTCTTCGACGAGATGGAGTTTCCCTATCCCGGCTCGCGCGACGGGCGGATCCCGGTGCCGCAAGGCGGGGGCATGCTCGACACGGTCGCGACCTTCGGCTTCCTCGCCGGCGCGACGAAGAGCCTGCGGCTCGGCACGGGCATCACGCTCGTGCCGCAGCGCAACCCGATCTACACCGCGAAGGAGTTCGCCACGCTCGACTGGCTCACGGGTGGGCGCATCGACTTCGGCGTCGGCGTGGGCTGGTGCAAGGAAGAGGTGATCGCCTGCGGCTACGGCTGGGAGGACCGCGGCGAGCGCTGCGACGAGTTCCTGAAGGCCATGATCGCCCTGTGGACCCAGCCGCTCGCGTCGTTCCAGGGCAAGCACCTGCAGCTCGCAGCGTGCCGCATGGATCCCAAGCCCGTGCAGAAGCCGCACGTGCCGATCATCGTCGGCGGCCACGCGCCTCGCTCGCTGCGCCGCGCCGCCGAGCTCGGCAGCGGCTGGTACGGCTTCGCACTGACTCCGGAGCTGACCGCGGCCACGCTGAAGAGCCTCGACGGCGCGCTCGCGGCGGCGGGGCGCTCGCGCAAGGGCTTCGAGATCGTGATCACCCCGCGCGACGCGACGCCCGAGTCACTGAAGGCGTTCGCCGACCTCGGGGTCGATCGGCTGGTGGTGCAGCTCGGCTCGCAGAAGCCGGAGGCGGTCGAGAAGCGCCTGCCGGAGCTGGAGCGGCTGGTGCGAGCGGCGCCCTAGGACTCTAGGCTCCGGCGCTGGGCCGGGCAGACACCGCCGCGTGCCAGCGCGCCAGGTGGGCGAGCGACGCATCGGGAGTCACTTCGATGAAGCGCCCGAAGTCGATCGCGCACAGGGCCGTGACGTCGGCGATCGAGTAGCTCGGCCCCGCGATGAACGGGCGCTTGGCCAGCTCGGCGTCGAGCAGGGCGAAGAACTCCGCGGCGCGCGCCCGGGCCGGCGCCACGTTCTCGGGGATCTGCTTCAGCAACGCCTTCGTGAGCGGGTGGCCGTGGATCCACACCATGCCGATCGACTGGAACAGCACGAGCTCCAGGCGCCGGTTCCACATCTCGATCGTGGCCTCTTGCAGCGGTGTCTCGCCGAACAGCGCCGGCTTGGGGTGGAGTCCCTCGAGGTAGCGGCAGATCGCGACCGACTCCGCGATGCACGTGCCGTCGTCGAGCTCGAGCACGGGAATGCCGCCCAGCGGGTTCTTGGCCAGGAATGGCGGCTTGCGGTTGTCACGGGCGAAGATGTCGACCTCTTCGGTCGGCACGCTCACGCCTTTCTCGGCCAGGAAGATGCGCACGCGGCGCGGGTTGGGGGCTTGCTTGTGACCGTAGATCTTCATGGCGCGATCGTACTACGCCTAGAATGCGGCATGCAGGCGATCCGGAAGCTGCGCGAGGACGAGTGGCGGCTGCTCCGGGAGCTGCGGCTGCGCGCGCTGCGTGACTCGCCCGATTCGTTCAGCCCGCTGGCCGAGGAAGTGGCTCGCGAAGACGACGCGTACTGGCAACGGGGCGCGCGCGCCTTCGGCACGGGCGAGCACGCGGCGCTCTTCGTCGCCGAGCGCGATGGACGGGCCGTGGGGCTGGTCTCGGCCACCGCGGCCGCCGGCACGGGCTACATCGGCGCGATGTGGCTCGACCCGGGCGCGCGCGGCGCGGGGCTCGGGCGCGCGCTGCTCGAGGCCGCCTGCTCCGCCTTGCGCGCGCGCGGCTGCGCGCGGCTGGTGCTGAGCGTGACCGAGACCAACCAGCGCGCGATCGCGCTCTACCAGAGCGCCGGCTTCGCGCTGACCGGTGACTCGAAGCCGCTTCGGCCCGGCTCGCCGCTGCGGAACCTGGAGATGGTCGCTACAGACGGAAGCGCGTGACCCACATCTCCTGAATGGGCGTCGCGCCGCGCGCGTACTCGTGGTACGCGACCGCGATCGCACCGTCGGGCGCGAGCGCCAGCGTGGGATAGCCGATGTGCCAGTACTCGCGGAAGCCGGGCTCGGCAGCGCCGCCTTCTCGTACCACGAACTCGTTGCGCGGGTCCCAGCTGCGCCCGTCGCGCGAGACACAGGCGCGCACGCCCCAAGGCGCGCGCCGGTAGCCGTACACGGCGAGCACGCGGCCGTCGTCGAGCTGAGTCACGTCCGCGGGGTAGCCCCACAGACCCGTGCGCTCCGGGCGGCTCCAGCTCGCGCCATCGTCGGCGGACTCGCTGAACCACAGGTGGTCGAAGCGGCCGGGCCGCGCCTGCGTGCGCATGAGACATATGAGCCGGCCGTCGCGCAGGCGCGTCATGCCCGGCTCGACCCACTCGAGGATGTGCGAGGCGTCGTAGGCCACGGTCGCCCAATACTCCCAGTTCCGGCCGCGGTCGTCGGAGCGCAGCACGAAGCAGCGCGGGGTCTCGCCGGCCGCCAGCGGCCACTCGCGCGAGATCGTGCCGTGCAGAGGCATGAGCAGGCCGCCGTCGGGCAGCTCGATCACGTGACCGGCGCCGGATCCGCCCACGATGTACGGCCCGAGCCCCGAGTCACAGATCGGGCTCGTGTTCACCGGACGGGGCGCGCTCCAGGTGTGCCCGCCGTCGCGCGAGCGGCACAGCGCATAGCCCGTCTGGCGCTTGAAGCGCTCCGCGCGGCCGGGCGGGGGCCCGCCCACCACCTGGTCGGCGGCGCCGCGCAGCGCGGTCGCGTCGAGGAAGCTGCACACGCGCGTGTGCATCAGGATCTCGCCGTCGGAGAGCTGCGCGAACGCGCAGTCCCAGTTGCCCTGCGTGTCACTCCAGGGCCAGACGACCGTGCGCGAAGCCGGGTCCCAGCTGCGGCCGCCGTCGCGCGAGCGCACCAGACACGACTGACCGCTGTCGCGATGGCGCGTGCCGCGCTCCTCGTTGTAGCCCATCAGGAGCTCGCCGTTCGCCAGCCGGATCAGGCTGCCCTGGTTGCAGGCGTGTGCGGGGTCGGCGTGGGCGCGCACGTGCTCGAGGTCTTTGGGCTGGATCGCCACGTCAGTGCGCCCGCCCCGAGAGCAGCGCTTCGAGCTGCGCCAGGTCGAAGCCGGGCTTCTGGCTGGCCTCGATCAGCACGCGCTCGCGGCGAGTCACGGCTTCGGCGGCTGCCGCCAGCGACGCGAGCGCGGGCTCGGGGATCACCACCGCGCCGTGGCGGTCGGCGTGGATCCAGTCACCCGGCGAGACGCGCATGCCCGCGACCGAGACCGGAACGCCGACCTCGACCGGGTGCACGTGCGCGTGCGAGGGCGCGACCTTGCCCGCCAGCACCTGGAAGCCGGGCGCGATCTGGTCCAGGTCGCGCACGCTGCCGTTGGTGATCACGCCGAGTGACCCGAGCCCGCGGTGCAGGTGAGTGTGCACCTCGCCCCACCACGCGCCCGTGCCGGGCACGGGATCGAGGTCCTCGATCACGGTGACGGTCGGGTGCGGCGGCGCGCCGACGTGCCGGTAGTAGTCATGCAGCAGCTGCGCCTCGTCCGCGGCGCTCCGGCCCGAGGGCGTGGCCGCGCGGATGGTCGCGGTGCGCGCGCGCGCCACGATCGGCGGCAGGCCCGGATGCGCGCAGAAGAGTGAGTGGATCGTGAAGCCGACGCCGCGTCGCTCGGGGCAGACCGCCTCGAGCGCGTTGCAGATGGTGGGCGTGTCGAAGCGCGCGAGGGCCTGCCATGGCTCGTTCGGGCTCATGGGGTCAGACTACCAGGAGGCCGCGTCGCACAGCAGCACCTCGAGCTTCGCGAGCAGCTCGGGCGGGAACAGACGCATGTTCACGCCCATGCGCGGATGGCGCTTGTCGACCGGCGCCCAGTGAGTGACGCAGCCACACATGGTGCAGCGGTGGAACTCGAGCATGCGTTTACCGCGCTGGTAGATCGCCGTCGCGCCCGAGGGCGGAAGGATGCGAACCGACATGGGGTGGAAGTAGGACCAGCGCGCGCCGCAGCGGCGGCAGATCCCGCAGTTGCAATCGGTGACGTCCTTCGGGGCCACGTCGAGCTCGATTCGGACCGCGCCGCAGTCGCACGACCCTTCCAGCATGGCTCCTCCTCCGTCCTCGACCCGCCAGGATACGCCGGCATTTGCATTGTGGAGTGCGCGTGATTCAGGATCGGTCCGTGCAGCAGGAGGTCGTGAGATGAGGCTCTCGGGCAAGGTCGCGGTGGTCACGGGGGGGGCGCGCGGGATCGGCGCGGGCATCGCCACCTGCCTGGCCAAGGAGGGCGCGGCGGTCGCCGTGGTCGACATCGACGGGCCGGAAGCGGAGAAGACGGCGAAGGGGCTGGGCGGGCGCGCGCTCGGCATCGCCGCGGATTGCTCCGACGAGCGGGCGATCGCCGCGGCCGTGGAGCGCGTCGTGCGCGAGCTCGGCGGACTCGACGTGATGGTGAACAACGCGGGCGCCGGCACCGGAGTGATTCGCCCGGAGGAGATCCCGACCGGGCCGGGGCTCGAGAATCTGCCGCAGGCCTCGTGGGACTCACAGCTCGCGAACAACCTGCGCACCACGTTCGCGGGCTGCAAGGCGGCGATCCCGCGCCTGCGGGCGCGCGGCGGCGGGACGATCGTGAACATCGCCTCGATCGCGGCGCTGGTGCCCTCGCCGCAGCTCGCGGCGTACGGCGCGGCCAAGGCCGGCGTGGTGCATCTCACGAAGTCACTGGCGCTCGAGCTCGGCCCGTCCAACATCCGCGTGAACGCGATCTGTCCGGGCTTCCTGTTCACGCGCGCCTGGGAGGGTCTGGCCATGGTCATGAAGCTGACTCGCCCCGAGTACCGCGACCTCTCGGCGCGCGAGATCTTCCTGGCCGCGGTGAAGCAGGCCGCGCCGCTCGGGCGCGAGCAGACCCCCGAGGACATCGGCAAGCTCGTGTGCTTCCTGGCCAGCGACGACGCCATGAACATCACCGGGCAGGAGATCAAGGTCGACGGCGGGATCACCCTGAAGACCGGCTCGGGTGTGTGATGGTGCGCTGGCAGGACCTCTCCGAACGAGTGAATCGCGACGGCGAGTTCCGGCAGGCCGCGCGCTCGTGGGACGCCACCCTGCGGCTCGACATGGGCAGCGCTTCGCACAAGCTCTCGTTCCGGAACGGGAGCCTGGTGGCGGCCGTGCCCTGCGCCGCCGACGCCGCGTGCGATCTGTTCGTCGGCGCCAGCGAGGAGCAGTGGCGCGAGCTGCTCGCGCCCGTGCCGCGGCCCTACTACCAGGACCTGTTCGCCGCGCACACGGCGCACGGCGTGCGCTTGCCCGAGAACCGCATCGCCTATGCGGCCTACTACCCGGCGCTGAGGCGGCTGGTGCAGATCCTCTCCGCGCTGCGGGTGAGCCAGTGACTCCGCTCGAGCCGGTCGTGGGCCGCTACCTGACGCTCGAGCTCGACGGGCTCGCCCACCGGGTGTATTTCGAGGAGGCGGGCAGGGGCATTCCGCTGCTCTGCCAGCACACCGCGGGGGCGCACGGCGCGCAGTGGCGCCACCTGCTGGCCGCCGAGGAGGTCACGCGCGACTTCCGGGTGATCGCCTACGACCTGCCGTATCACGGGAAGTCACTCCCGCCGGAAGGCAAGACCTGGTGGGCCGAGGAATACCGTCTCACCAAGGCCTTCCTGATGCAGGTGCCGCTGGCGCTCGCGCGGGCGCTCGAGCTGGAGCGCCCCGTGTATCTGGGCAGCTCGATCGGCGGACACCTCGCGCTCGACCTGGCCGCGAACCACCCGGAGTCGTTCCGCGCCGTGATCGGGCTCGAGGCCGCCGCCAGCACTCCGGGCGGCTGGGACGACATCTTCAACCACCCGCGCGTCTCCAACGCCTTCAAGGCCAGCCTGATGTACGGACTCACCTCGCCCACGGCGCCGGAGCGCTACCGGCGCGAGACGGAGTGGGTGTACAGCCAGGGCGCGCCGCCGGTGTTCAAGGGCGATCTCTACTACTACAGCGTCGATCATCAGATGACCCGTGAGCAGCTCGGCGCGATCGACACCCGGCGCTGCCGCGTGCATCTCCTGACCGGCGAGTACGACTTCACGACGCCGCTCGACATGGCGCGCGACGTGGCGGCGGCGATCCCGGGCGCCGAGTGGGCGCCGATGACGGGGCTGGGCCACTTCCCGATGTGCGAGGACCCGGAGCGTTTTCTCGCCGTGATCCGGCCGGTGCTGGAGAAGATCCGCGCGCAGGGCTGAGCCGCGACTCACTGCACCTCGAAGGCGCCGATGTCGCAGGTCCCGGAGCGCGGCATGCCGCGCTGATCCGCAGCCGGAGGCGGGCAGGTTCCCACCACGGCGTCGATCGCCGGGCTCCCGGGCAGGAGAGCCTGGGTCTTCGACGGCCCGCCGTTGTCGCGCAGCGGGCCGAGCCGCGGGTCGACGGGCTTCACGGGCCTCGGGCCACCCACGATGTTGCCCGTCGTGTCACCGCTGACCAGACAGCCGTCGACCTTGCCGATCAGGTTCGAGCCGTTCGACACGACTGGACCGAAGCAGTCGAACGGCGAGTTCTTCGCGATCAACGTGTTCGTGAGCGTGGCCGTGGTGCCCGCCTCGGTCCAGAGCCCGGCGCCCTCCCTGGCCTTGTTGCCGGCGATGGTCACGTTGTTCAGGGCGAGCAGTCCGCCGGTCTCGAGCTGGATGCCGCCGCCCTTCGCGCTGTGATTCCCGCTGACCGTGGTGTTGGTGAGCGTGAGCGAGCCTGCGCTCGGGTCGAGGCCGCCGCCCTCTCGCTTGGATTTGTTGCCCGACACCAGACTGTCGACCATGGTCACGGTGACTCCGTCGTCCGAGTTCACGCCGCCGCCGGTGTCTCCGGCGGAGTTGCTCGAGACGACGACGCGATCGAGCGCCGCGCTGCCGGCGACCGTGAAGTTCAGCCCGCCGCCGTCGTTGAAGCTCGCCTTGTTCTTGGTCACCACCACGTCGGTGAGTGAGCAGGAGCCCCCCTCGCTCGAGATCGCGCCGCCGCTCTCACCCGCGCGGTTGCCCGTGAACGTGGAGCTCTCGACCGTGAGTGTGCCGACGTTCAAGATCGCGCCGCCGTCGAGCTCCGCGCTGCCGCCCTTCACGGTCACGTGCCGCAGCGTGAGCTCGCCGCCGTCGAGCACCTCGAACGCGCGGTCCTTGGCCTTCTTCGCGTCGATGATCGTGGCGCCGGTCGAGTCGCCTTCGATCGTGATCGGAGTGGTCACGTCGAGATCGCCCGCGACCGCGGTCGCGTCGTCGCCGCGCCGCGTCAGGCGATAGGTGCCGGCGTGAAGCGTGATCGTGTCCGGCCCGGGCGTGCCGTTCGCGATCAGGATGGCCTCACGAAGCGAGAGACCGGTGTTCTTCCCGGCCGGGTCCGGATCGTCGAACCGAGTGACGTCGATCGCCCCCGCGAAGGCGGAGAGGCTCGACAGGGCCAGGGTGACGGCAACGAGTCCGACTGCGGCATGTCTGATCATGCGCGCAGTCTACCGGACGGGAGCGCCCGCGCGGCGAGCTCCATGCGGTGTGACCTGCCCGCTCAAGCCCGGGCGCGAGCCACCCGATGCAAGCGCTTGGAGCCGCAGCTGTCGCGGCGAACTGTTCGCAATTCCAAGGAGTTTGGACATGGACGCGCAAGGCGGAACGGGGTGGCGGCGTCTGGTGCCCGGGGCGCGGCTCGAAGAGCCGGCGGCGCCCGCGCCGGAGGCGGAGAGCGTCGTGCGGGAGCCCAACGTGGCGGTGATCGCGCGCGGCGTGGAGATGAGCGGCCGCCTGGTCGTGCCGAACTCGCTGGTGGTCGAGGGTGAGTTCAGCGGCGAGCTCGAGATCGCGAGCTCGGTCGTGATCACCGAGAGCGGAGCGGTCACCGCGCCGATCCGCGCGCGCTCGGTCGAGATCCGCGGCGCGGTCATGGGCGACATCGTCGCCACGCGCGAGGTCGTGATCCACTCCACCGGCCGCCTGCACGGCGACGTCGAGACACCTTCCCTGGTCATCGCGCGCGGCGCGACCTTCAACGGCCGCACGCGCATGTACCGGCCCGAGCACGCGCTCCAGAGCCCGGCGCCCCAGCCGGAGACGCGCGCCTAGCAGTCAGTCCGTTCCTCCCGCGACGAGTGGCTCGAACAGGCCGGCCAGGATCTCCACCAGGTCACTCGGATCTCCGTCGAGCAGGGGAGCCAGGCCGATCATCTGGCGCATCATCTGAACGCCCGCGACCAGCGACAGCGCGATCGCGGCGCGCTGCGGCGCGAGTGACCCGCGCAGCGCCGCGGTCAGGCGCGCGCTGTAGCTTTCCGCCCCGTCAGGCCGTGCTCGCGAGGGCCTCTGCGACTTCGTAGGCCGCGCCGTAGCCCGGCAGGAAGGTCACTCCGGGTCCGGGGTGACAGGAGGCGCCGCAGAGATACAGCCCGGGCATGGGCGTCGCGTGCGCGGAGCCCGGCACCAGCAGGCGCCCGCCGATCATCTGCTCGGGGTGGATCAGGCCATGCGTGAAGTCGCCGTTCGTGGCGCCCTGCATGACCGCGAAGTGATCCGACGAGAACACGGCGCGCTCGACGATGCACTCGCGCAGATCCGGCAGGAACTCGCAGAGCCGGTCGACGATGCGCTCCGCCATCTCGTCGCGCAGCTTGCCGCGCTCGTCGCGCGGGGCCTCGCACGGGAAGAAGAATCCGTAGGTCGTGGCGACGTGAAAGCCGGGCGGGGCCAGGCTGGGGTCCATCACGGTGGGAATCTGCATGCCGATCGCCGGGTGCTCGGGCAGCTCGCCGCGCGCGCATGCCTCGAAGCTCGCCTGCTGCTGCTCGGGGTCGGGCACGATCGTGGTGTTGAAGCGCGTGCGCGGGTCCGCGTTCAGGTGCTCGAACGGCGCGCCGTGACTCGGCAGCCGCGAGAGCTTGAACAGAAGATGCATGTACGCGCCGCGGTGCTCGATCTTCTCCACGCGCGCGATCGTCTCCGCGTCGAAGTGCTCGCGGCCCACCAACCCGAACAAGGTCGCCGGCTTGTCCAGGTTCGAGATCACCGCGCGCGCTCGGATGCGCGTGCCGTCGCGCAGCTCGACGCCGGTGGCGCGGCCGTCCTCGACCAGCACGCGCCGCACCGGCGCGCGCAGGCGCACCTCGCCGCCCTTCTCGACGATCGATCGGACCAGCGCGTCGGACAGCGCCCCCATGCCGCCCTTCACGCGCCGCATGAGTCCGCCGCCCTCGTTCTGCGCGAAGGTGTACACGAGACACAACGCGCTGCCCGGCGTGAACGGCCCCTTGTAAGTCGACTGCACCGCGGCGAAGGCGACCAGGGCGCGCAGCGTGCGATGGCGCTCGCGGTCGGGCAGGAAGCGGTCGACGAGGTCCATCGCGCTGCCCGTGAACGCGAGCTCGATCTGTTTGCGCCGGCGCGCGTTCGGCGCGCGCGCCCGGAGCTCGTCGAGCGTCGGCGGCACGCTGCGCGGCGTGAAGCGGTCCATCAGGCTCGCGGGATACTTGCAGAAGGCCATGAGCCGCACGAAGCCCGTCATCGCGCCGATGCCGAAATGCCGCAGCACGTAGAACGCCATGCGCAGGGGGCTGCCGTAGAAGACCGCGGGCGGTGACTGCTTCGAGTTCAGGTTCACCGCCATGATCGGGAGCTCGATCGTCTCGACCCCGTAGCGCGCGAGCTCGAGCTCCTCCGCCACGCCCTTCGCCAGGGGGAACAGCAGGCTCGCGCCCACGTCGTTCCGGCAGCCCGAGAGGATCTCGCGCGTGCCGGCCATGCCGCCGGCGTAGGCGTTCTTCTCGAGACACAGCACGCGCAGGCCGCGCCTGGCGAGCAGCGCCGCGGCCGCGAGCCCGTTGTGACCGGCGCCCACGACCACGACGTCGCAGCTCTGTGTCGCGCTCACGCGCTCCTCGCGTTCCAGCGCAGCTGCCGCTCCTGCGCCGCGAGGTAGAGCTCGATCGCGAAGGCGAAGCTCGTGAACAGGCTGATCACGAAGTAGATCCACGGCTGGCGCATCCCGCGCCGCCGGCCGTCGATGATCGTCCAGAGCGGGAACAGCACGACGTTCGCGATGATCGCGTCCTGCGCCATCGATCCGCCCGCGGGCGTGTCGAACAGCTGCCGGGTGTAGTGCACCCAGCTCGCCTGCTCCGGATAGGCGAACACGTACTTCTGATTGAAGTACCAGCCGATGCATACGGAGACGATTGCAGTCAGGTAGTACACGGCCTCGAGCCAGGTCGTGCGCGATCCTGACCAATCGCTTCGGTACAGGTGCGCGTTGGCGTAGAAGAAGAACGCGACCGTGGCGACACCAGCCGCGGCGTGGAGCAGGAGCGAGGTCACGCCGGCGATTGGAGCACATCAGGCACTCGAGTGGAAGAAAGGCACCCGATGCGGTCACTCCCGATCGTTCAGGGCTCGGGCTCTCCGCGGCGCTTGCGCAGCGCGAGCTCCACTCCGCCCAGGCGCCGGTCCTTCGCGGGCTTGCGCGGATGACCGCCCATCTGCGCCATGACCAGGAAGTCGGCAAAGGCGCCTTCCATCGACGCGCTGAAGCCCTGCACGTCCTGGATCTTGTTCACCGCGAGCTTGGCCATGCGCAGCGCGCCGTGCGCGCTCTCGGCCACGCGCCGCGCATAGCCGAGTGTCTCGCGCTCGAGTGACTCGGCGGGGATGACTCGGTTCACGAAGCCGAGCGCCGCGGCCTCGTCGGCCGAGATGAAGCGGCTCTCGAACAGGAGCTCCTTGGCCTTGCGCGCGCCGACGTCCCACGGGATCGAGAAGTACTCGACCTGGCCGGCGAGGAAGCGCGCGTCGGGCGCGGCGAACACCAGGTCCATGGCCGCCGCGATCATCCACCCGCCGTAGATGCAGTAGCCGCGCACCATCGCGATCGTGGGCTTGGGCAGGTTCCGCCACTTCAGCGTGTAGTCGAGGTTGTATTTCCGGAACGCGTCGTACTCGCGCAGCCCCACGTCGGGCACGCCGCGGCGCGCGCGGTCCTCGAGCTGCTCGGGGGTGCCCAGGTCGTGGCCGGCCGAGAAGTGCTCGCCGGCGCCGCGCACGATCGCGACCTTCACCCCGCGGTCCGAGGCCGCCCGGTCGAGCGCCAGATCGAGCTCGTCCAGCATCCGCCAGCTCTGCGCATTGCGGTAGCGCGGCCGGTTCAAGGTCACGATCGCGACCTCGCCGTCCTGCTCGTAGGTCACATCCTTCGCGTCCATCGCCGCATCGTACGACCGGTTGGGGGTAAGATGGGGGGCGAGGAGGAACCGACGTGAGCAAGCTTTCCGACGACCGGCGCATCGATCCGCGCATCAAGGCCGCGATGGCGGCGTTTCCGAGCATGACCCAGAGCGACGTGCGCAGCCGCGACGAGCTGCTCGCCGAGGTGAACAAGCCCGAGGCGATCGCCCAGCGCGAGCAGATGACGAAGATGTTCGACCTGATGGACAACGAGCACGTCGCGCCCAAGAAGGGCCTCACGGTCGCGACACACGAGTTCCGCTCCGCGCCCGACGGCAACACGATCAAGGTCCAGCTCATCCGGCCCGAGTCACGCGAGCCGCTGCCCTGCGTGTACTACATCCACGGCGGCGGCATGCAGGCCATGTCGTGCTTCGACGGCATGTACCGCGCGTGGGGTCGCATCATCGCGGGCCAGGGCGTGGCGGTGGCGATGGTCGACTTCCGCAACGCACTCACTCCGTCTTCCGCGCCCGAGGTCGCGCCGTTCCCGGCCGGCCTCAACGACTGTGTCTCGGGCGTGAAGTGGCTGCACGCGAACGCCGCGCGCCTGGGCATCGACCCGGCGCACATCGTGATCGCGGGCGAGAGCGGCGGCGGGAACCTCACGCTGGCCACGGGACTCAAGCTGAAGCAGGACGGCGCGCTGGGATTGATTCGCGGTCTCTACGCGCTGTGTCCGTACATCGCCGGTCAGTGGCCGCAGGCGCGGCTGCCGTCGTCGGTCGAGAACAACGGCATCCTGCTCGACCTGCACAACAACCGCGGTGCCATGGCCTACGGCATCCAGGAGCTCGAGCGCAAGAACCCGCTGGCGTGGCCCGGCTTCGCGTCGGAGCAGGACGTGAAGGGGCTGGTGCCCACGGTCATCAGCGTGAACGAGTGCGACCCGCTGCGCGACGAGGGCATCGAGTTCTATCGCCTCCTGCTGCGCGCGGGCGTGCCCGCGCAATGCCGGCAGGTGATGGGCACGATCCACGGCACCGAGATCTTCGCCATGGCCTGCCCCGACGTGAGTCGCGAGACCGCGGCGAGCATCGCGCGCTTCTGCCGGACGAT
Source organism: Myxococcota bacterium (assembly GCA_035498015.1). Taxonomy (NCBI): domain Bacteria; kingdom Pseudomonadati; phylum Myxococcota; species Myxococcota bacterium. Next base: position 4,009 of record DATKAO010000253.1, on the reverse strand, counting down.
CTGAGGCGAGTCAGGTCTCGAGCCGGATCGAGTAGTGGTGAGCTTCGACGGAGTCGCTCACCTGCACCGTAGCGCCTCGGGCGACGGCGGTGAGCTGATCGTGCGTCAAGGTCACTTCGTGGGAGTGGAAGTACGTCCGGGTGGTGTACAGAGTGACTCCCTCTCGAGGAGGAGCGCGGAGCAGATCCAGGGGGACGTACAGCACGTGGGAGTGATCGGCCCAGTGGCCCAGCCTCGAGCCGAGAGAAGAGGTCACGGCCAGGCTGTCGGCAGGCGGTGTCTGCGCTGCCGATCCGCAGCCACCGAGCGGGACGACCTGAACTGCCAGAACGGCAAAACCCAGGAGCCGGAGGACTTCGCGTCGTCGGGGGTCCACGGTCAGCTCGCCAGCAGCGTGGTCTGAGTCGCGGGCGCGCCGGACTCACCCCAGTACAGGTGGATCGCCAGCGCAGTCACCCAGATCCAGGGTGTCATCAGGAAGGCCAGAGCGGTGGGATTGCCGCCGATCGCGAGTCCGACGGCGGAGAGCAGCGCGAACGCGCCCGGGATGGCGGTCGCGTAGAACCAGGCCCAGCCGCGGCGTTCCTGCGCGCCGAACCAGCGCGCAGTCACCAGGCTGGCCGCGATCAGGAACAGCGTGCTCGCACTGCGCGAGGCGTTCTGCGCGATCCCGTGCCAGGTCTTCTGCGCCAGCTCGGCCGTGGTGCCGGGCGGGAAGCCGACGACGGGGTCCGCGGTGAGCAGGCCGCCGACGATGTAGGCCCCCCCGAGCAGTGCCAGCAGCCGGGGCACCCAGACCGATCCCGGGCCGCCGGGCATCGCCCGGCGCACTCCGATCGCGAGCACGATCGTCAGCGCGCCGACCAGCACCATGTTCGACTGCTGGATCCAGCCCAGGTCACCTGCGGTCAGCCAGGAGAAGCGATGGTATCTCAGGTCGAAGCCGTCGCGAGTCAGTGCCTGGATCAAGGTCACGATCACGTACATGGGACCGGCCACCACGCCGCAAGCGATCAGTGCGCGGGTCGGTCGTGTCTGCTTCGCCATGGGGAGTCTCCTCTTCGTTCAGCGCGTCGCAGGTTGGAACAGCTCGACGACGTTTCCGGAGGGGTCCAGCAGCAGGACCTGCTTGCCGCCCGGTCCGGAGACGATGTCGTTGCGAAAGCGTGCGCCGGCGCGACGCAGGCGAGTCACTTCGGACTCGATGTCGTCGACGATCAGGTGGATGCGGTTCCAGCCGCCGGGCGCGGGCTTGCTGCCGTCGGACATGGGCCGGCCGGCGGAGCTGGTCGGTCCGCTGAGCAGGAGCCGCAGACTGCCCCGTGCCACGTCGGCGAAGGCCGGCGGGAAGGCGGTCAAGACCTGGAAGTCGAGCACCTGGGTGTAGAAGGCGAGGGCGGCCGCGACGTCGTCGACCAGGTAGCGGACGCTCACGAACTCACGGGGGTCGGTCATGGCTTCTCCTGTGTGCGCTCGCCGATCACGGCGAGCAGGAACCCGATGCGAGTCACTAGCTCCGCGGCCGTGGCCTGGAACAGCGGGTAGCTGACGTCGTCCGCGTCGCCCGTCACGGGGTTGGGGATGCTCCAGTGGATGGTCTCGGGGGCGCCGGGGAACTCCGGACACACTTCGCGCACCCGGTCGCACAGACTGATCACCCAGTCGAAGCGCTGGCCGGCGAACACGTCCAGGTGCTTGGACGAATGACTCGTCAGGTCGAGCCCATGCTCGTCGCGCATGACTCGCACGGCGTTGGGGTGCAGGGGCTTGGGGTGACTGCCGGCGCTGAACGCGTGGATGGCGCCGCCCGACGACGACTGGAGCAACGCCTCGGCCATCTGCGAGCGCGCGCTGTTGCCGGTGCATAGGAACAACACCCGCACCGGGCCGAGCGCGGCTGCGGCGCGCGGCGCCGCAGCGAGTCTCAGCCCGGGGTGCAGCGCTCCGCCCGAGTCCGACAAGAGGCCCGCGATCCGGGACAGATCCACCGTGTAGTAGGCATCGCGGCGGTCGGCGGAGCTGCGCCGGGCCGACACGAGTCCGCCCTCGCGCAGCTTTCCCAGGTGGTACGAGACCAGGTTCTGGGGCTCGCCGACCAGGCCCGTCAGCTCGGACACGACCCGGTCGCTCCGGGCCAGCTCGCGCAGCAGACGCCAGCGCAGGGGGTGGCCGGCCAGCTGCAGGAAATCGGGTGGGGCAACGTCGGGGCGGATCACGCCCCCTGTTTACATCAATCCAATTGGATGCGTCAAGTGGATTTGATGGAAATCGCCTTCGCGATCTCGCCCGCCACCTCGTCCATCGATTCGTCCGCGCGCCGCGTGAGGCGCGAGAACATCAGGAACCCGTGCGGCATGTCGTCGTAGTGCGTGTGCCGCGTGGGCACGCCCGCGGCGCGCAGCGCCTCGGCGAGCCAGAAGCCGTCGGAGCGCAGCGGGTCGTGGCCGCAGGTGATGACCGTCGACGGCGGCAGGCCTGCCAGCCGGGCGTGGAGCACGCTCACCAGCGGGTGGCCGGCATCGTTCGGCGCGTAGACCCGGACCATGAACTCACCCGCGGCGCGGTCGACGCCGGGCATGTCACTCGTGTCCCAGTCACTCGATTTCAGCGTCGCGTCGGTGAAGGGGTAGTAGATCGACAGGTGCGCGATCGCCGGGCCACCGCCGTCGCGGCTCGACAGCGCCAGCGCGACCGTGAGGTTGCCGCCCGCGCTCTCGCCGCCGACCGCGATGCGCGCGGGGTCGAGGCCCGCGGGCTTCGACTCCGCCATCCAGCGCAGCACGTCCTGACAGTCTTCGAGTCCGGCGGGGAACGGGTGCTCCGGCGCAAGCCGGTAGGAGAGACCGACCACGACATATCCCGTGCGCGCGGCGAGCCCGCGCTGCACGTTGTCGCAGAAGTCGACGCCGCCATCGACGAAGCCGCCGCCGTGGATGAAGAGGATCGCGGGCGCGCCGGGCTTCACGTCGGGGCGCGTGTACACGCGTGCCTGGATCGGGCCGCCGCGGCCGCTGACTTGCACGTCCTCGGTGTGGATCGACGGATCACCGGGCTTGCAGGCGATGAACAGCGCCTTGCGCGCGAGCCGCCGCTCGTGCGGCGTACCGAGCAGCGCCGTCGGGTTCGGCAGCCAGCCGCGCCGGATCGCGAAGCTCGCGGCGGAAGTCAGTGCTCGGAGCCGAAGCGGCAGCGGAGCGGGCATGTCCGATGGTAGCGCACGCGCGCGCGCGAAATGCACTTCGGTGGCGCGCGTGATACAGAGGGCAGATGTCGAAGAGAATCGCCGCTGCGTCGCTCCTGGCACTGCTCGTCGCACTCACCGGCCCTGGCACTCGCGAGGCCACGTCGGCGGAGCCGCAGGACAAGTACACGCTGCAGGTGCCCGACGGTCTCGCATTCTCGGACTTCCGCGGCTACGAGGGCTGGCAGGTCGTATCGCTCGCGCAGACCGACGAGGTGCTGAAGGTGATCGTCGCCAATCCGACGATGATCGAGGCCTACCAGTCCGGCATTCCCGGCAACGGCAGGCCGTTCCCCGACGGCTCGAAGATCGCGAAGCTCCAGTGGACGCAGAAGAAGAGCAGCGACGCGCCGTTCGTGGTGAACGTGCCCGACCGCTTCAAGAACGCCTTCTTCATCGAGAAGGACAGCAAGCGCTTTCCGACCACCAGCGGCTGGGGCTACGCGCTGTTCAACTACGACCCGGCATCCGACACGTTCACGCCCGACGGAAAGGGCTCGGCCTGCGGCTACGAGTGTCACACGCGGGTGGCCAAGCAGGACTACATCTTCCACCCGTACCAGAAGCGCTAGCTTCGCGCTCCGCGCGAGTCACTACAGCCCGACGTGCTTCGCCAGCTCTTCGCGGTGGTGGGCGGAGTCGCCGAACAGGAGCTCACTCGCCTTCGCGCGCTTGAAGTACAGGTGCGGCGCGGCTTCCCAGGTGAAGCCCATGCCGCCGTGGATCTGGATGTTGTCGGCTGCGGCGTGGAAGTAGGCCTCGGAGCAG
>DATKAO010000252.1 GCA_035498015.1 Myxococcota bacterium | reverse complement strand
CTACCTGGCCGAGCAGCTGATCCCGTTCCTGGTCACGCGCCAGATCTTCTCGGGCGCGGGCAAGGTGTTCCAGACCCAGGACGGCGTGCACTACTGCGTGAGTCAGCGCGCGCAGCACATCTACCAGAAGATCTCGGGCACGACGACCAACGACCGCTCGATCATCAACACGCGCGACGAGCCGCACGCCGACCGCGAGAAGTTCCGCCGCCTGCACGTGATCGTGGGTGACTCGAACATGAGCGAGTACACGAACTTCGTGAAGATCGCGACCTGCGCGGTCGTGCTGCAGATGATCGAGGACGGCTTCATCAACAAGGACTTCACGCTGCGCCACCCCGTGAAGGCCATCAAGGACATCAGCTACGACACGACCTGCAAGCGCAAGCTCCGGCTCGAGAACGGCCGCGAGTACTCGCCGATCGAGATCCAGCGCGACTACTGCGAGATGGCGCAGCGCTACATCGAGCAGTTCCCGGTCAGCGACCAGCTGCGCGAGGGCGTGCGCGAGTGGCAGTACATCCTCGACTGTCTCGACACCGACCCCGAGAAGCTCGACCGCAAGATCGACTGGATCATCAAGCGCAAGGTCCTGCGCGGCTACATCGAGAAGCACCAGATCAGCTGGCACGACCCGCGCGTGTTCATGATCGACCTGCAGTTCCACGACATCCGCCAGGACCGCGGCTTCTTCTACATGCTCGAGCGCAACAACCACGTCGACCGTCTGTACGCCGACGCCGAGATCGAGAAGGCGAAGACCGAGCCGCCGCAGGACACGCGCGCGCGCATGCGCGGCGACTTCATCAAGCTCGCGCGCCAGAACAACATCCAGTACGACCTCGACTGGTCGAACATCCGGTTGGGCAACCTTCTGAACGTGCGCGTGATCTGCAACAACCCGTTCGAGACCGACACCGAGAAGGTCACGGAGCTGGTGCGCACGATCCAGAAGACCAACCTGCGCCGCACCTCGCTCTCGAAGCTCGTGATCCAGAGCTAGGCGCGATGGACCAGGAGCCGAAGCTGCGCTCGATCCCGGCCGGTGGCTTCACCGGCCGCAGCGCGAGCGCGAAGCCGCGCGACTCACAGAGCCGGCTGCAGCTCGCGCTCGTGATCGGGCTGGTGGTGGCCGTGGTGCTCCTGGTGTGGAGCTACGTGTCGCTCAGCGGACGCATCGACTCACTCGAGAGCGAGACACGCGTGCTGCGCACGGCGGTCCAGGAACGCGACGACATGATCTCGGCCCAGCGCTCGCGGCTCGACGAGGTGCGCGGCCGCGTGCAGGAGCTCCTGCAGCTGGTCGACCAGCCGCTGGCGGGCCCGGCCGCGCCCACACCCGACGCCCCCCAGAGCCCGCCCCCCTCGAATCCGTAAGCCCGGGAGCCAACGCACCGCAGCCGCTCAGGTTCTCGACCCCCCTGCCGATGAATGACGTTGTTCGGGGTCCTCTCGCCCCGGGATGCACGCGGAGCGCGACACATGTACAGGTGGCTGGCGGGGCTCTTGTCGAACGATCTGGCGATCGACCTCGGCACCGCGAACGTCCTCGTCTACGTCAAAGGCCGGGGAATCATCTGCAGTGAGCCGTCGGTGGTGGCGGTGGCGGACGGTCCGAACGGCACCCGCAAGGTGCTGGCGGTCGGCACGGAAGCGAAGGAGATGGTCGGCCGCACGCCGGGCACCATCCGCGCCATCCGCCCGATCAAGGACGGAGTCATTGCCGACTTCGAAGTCACCGAGGCGATGCTGCGCTACTTCATCCAGAAAGCGCACAACCGTCGCCGGCTGGTGCGCCCGCGCATCGTGATCTGCGTGCCGCCCTGCATCACCTCGGTCGAGAAGCGCGCCGTGCGTGAGTCGGCCATCTCGGCCGGCGCGCGCGAGGTGTATCTCATGGAGGAGCCCATGGCCGCCGCGATCGGCGCCGGGCTCAACGTGACCGAGCCGACCGGCAACATGGTGATCGACATCGGCGGAGGCACGACCGACGTGGCGGTGATCTCACTCGCCGGGATCGTGACTTCCAGCTCCGTACGCGTCGGCGGCGACAAGCTCGACGAGGCGATCATCCACTACGTGAAGCGCAAGCACAATCTCCTGGTCGGTGAGCGGACGGCAGAGATCATCAAGATCACCATCGGCACGGCCATGTCCAACGGCCCCAGCAAGACCATGGAGATCAAGGGCCGCGACCTGGTCGCCGGCATCCCGAAGATGATCGTGCTCTCGTCCGACGAGGTGCGCGAGGCGCTCGCCGAGCCGATCCACCAGATCATCGATACGGTCCTGCAGACGCTCGAGCGCACCCCGCCGGAGCTGGCCGCCGACATCGTCGACCGCGGCATCGTGCTCGTGGGCGGCGGCGCGCTCCTGCGCGACTTCGACCAGCTCCTGCGCCAGGAGACCAAGCTCCCGATCGTGCGCGGCGACGACCCGTTCACGGCGGTGGCGGCGGGCGCCGGCAAGGCGCTGGACCAGATCGAGCTGCTGCGCGAAGTCGCCATGCCTACCTGAGTGGGGCCCGGCCGGGCGAAGCCCGGCCACCCACTCTTCGCTCGCCTGCGGCTCGCTGCGCGCTCGCGCTTCCGCGCTCGCTTGCTGCCCTGGCGCGGGTGGTGGGTCGGGCTGTGCGCGACCGGGACCCGCTCAGGCGGGGGTCATGATGGCCATGGCCATCTTCATGGGCACCTCGACGTTGCCGTCGAGCAGGAGCTTGCCGCCCATGAACGCGCCCTGGAGATCGAGAGCGCCGGCCAGGAGCTGCGCGAAGGACTCGTCGCTGATGGCGACCTTGGTGGTCACTTCGGGGATGGGCGGGGCGCCGAAGTGGAGCACCACGCCCCACGGGCGCTGGCCGCTCACCTCGATGCGCATGGTGCCCTCGATCGCGCGCAGCGCGTCGAGCCGCGCGGGAGTCAGCACGAAGTCGGGGTTGCCGGCCACGCCGCCGAGCAGGCTCATCGGCGAGGCGCCGACCGTGGCCTCGAGCTGCTCGCAGTCGCCGTTCGAGAGACCCAGAGTCACCAGGGGCTTCGGGTCGGAGGCCGTGACCGCGCGCATGGTCCCGCCGTTCACGCGCAGGTGGTACCGCTCGCCTTCGTCGAGCGCGATCTCGAGCGCGAAGTCGGCGGCGCGCATCTTCGCGAGCAGGTCGGCGCCCTCCGCACCGCGTGCCACCTGCTCTGCGAGCCGGCGATTCCACGCCTCGGGCACCCGTTTCTCGAAGTAGCTAGCGGCGCTTCCCATCCTTCGTCTCTGCCTTCGTCCCCACGTCGTTCTTCGCCTGGCGGCGCATCTGGTAGCGTTGTACCGCGCGGTTGTGCTCTTTCAAGGTCGCGGAGAACTGGTGGGTGCCGTCGTTGCGGGAGACGAAGTAGAGATAGGGCGCATCTTCGGGGTGTAACACCGCGTGGATCGCGTCGAGCGACGGATTGGCGATCGGTCCGGGCGGCAGCCCGGCGCGCGTGTAGGTGTTCCAGGGGTTGTCCTCGCGCAGGTCCACCAGCCGCAGGTTGCCGTCGAACGTGCCGCGGGTCTGGAGCACGCCGTAGATCACGGTCGGGTCGGACTGCAGGCGCATGCCGATCTTGAGCCGGTTGCGGTACACGGCGGCGATCAGCGGGCGCTCGGGGCCGGGCACGCTCTCCTTCTCGACGATCGACGCCAGCGTGACCACCTGGTGCAGGCTCAGGCCCGACTTCTCGATCGCCGCGAAGTCGTCGGCAGTGAGTCGCCGGCGCAGCTCGTCGAGCATGGTCGAGACGATCTCTTCCGGCGGCGTGTCGCGGTGGAAGCGGTAAGTCTCCGGGTACAGGTAGCCCTCGAAGCTCTGGGCCTCGAGACCTTTGCGCTTGCACAGCACCGGGTCGTTGGCGCGCGCCAGGAACTCCTCGGCGTCGGAGATTCCGGCGGCCTGCAGGCGCGCCGCTACCTCGTCGAGGCGCAGGCCCTCGGGCAGCGTGACCTCGTGCATCTTCACCTGGCCCGTGACCAGCTTGTCGAGGATGGCGATCGGAGTGAGTGACGGGCCGAGCTCGTACTCACCGCTCTTGATCGCCCGGTCCTTGCCGGTGAACTTGGCGTAGAGCGCGAACACGTGCGGGCCGAAGAAGGCGCGCCTGGGCAGGAGCCCGTCGTCGTCGAGCCGGCGCGCGATCGGCTCGAGTGACTCGTTGGCGTTGACCCAGAATACCTGGGCTGCGCCGTGCGGGTCGGCGGCCTCGCGCAGGGCGCTCGCGCCCAGATACACGGCGCCGGCGGCCGCCAGCACGATCAGCACCAGCGCGGCGAGAAGCGCGCGAATCACTTGCGGCGCATCTCCAGCCAGGTGCGCAGCAGGATCGCGGCCGCGACCGGGTCGACCTTGCCGCGCTGCTCGCGCCGACTCATGCCCGACTCGGCCAGCGCGCGCTCGGCCTCGACCGAGGTCCAGCGCTCGTCGAGATACTCCACGGCCACGCCCGCGCGGCTGCGCACGCGCTCGCCGAAGGCGCGCGCCTTGGCGGCCTCGGGGCCGGAGCGGCCGTTCATGTGCACGGGCAGGCCCACCACGATCTCTCCGACCTCGTGCGAGCGCACCAGCTCCGCGATGCGCTCGAGCGCGTCGCGGCCGCCCGCGTGCGCGGGGATCGTTTCCAGCGGCTGGGCGATGAGTCCGGTCGGATCGCTGATGGCGACGCCGATCCGGCGCTCTCCCCAGTCCAGGGCCAGTGTCCGCACATGTGAAGCATAGCGGTCGAGCCCGCACTCACCCGGCGACGGCCGTCACGTTCCGGCCGCCGCGCGCTCGATGCGGCGGATGGCCTCCTGACACGCCTGCCGTACGTCGGCGTCGCCCCCGCGCGCGTGGGGGTGGAGGGTCTGAAGCGCAACCGGGCCGCCGATCTGCCCGATCGCTTGCGCAGCGGCGATGCGCAGCGAGCGGAAGCGGGTGCGGCCGAAGAAGGGCGCGTGGTCGAGCACGCGCTTCAGCCGGTTCAAGGCATCGATCGAGGCCAGCCGGCCCAGGCTGCGGATCGCCTCGCGGCGCAGGCCGTCGGGAAAATCGCGCTCCAGGTCGAGCAAGTCACCGAGCGCGCGCGCCGCGGACGCCTGGCGCATGCCGCCGAGACAGCTCGCGCAGGTCTCCGCCACGGGCTGAGCGAGCCTGAGCCCGGCCACCAGCGCCGCCACCGCGGCGTCGGTGCCCACGCGGGCCAGCGCGCGCGCGGCCTCGCGCGCGACCGCGACGTCGCTCGCGCGCAGTGAGTCGGCGAGGAACTGGATGCCGCGCGGGTTCTGCATCTCGCCCAGCAGCCGAGCGGCGCGGCGCGCGCGCTCGCTCACGCCGCAGCGCAGCTCGTCGACCACGGCGGCCAGCGCGTCGTCGCCCATCGCAATCAGGGTCTGCGCCGCGCGCTCGCGCGAGGCGTCCTTCGCGCCCGCGCAGTGCGCGAGCAGCGCCGAGACCGCCGGCACGCCGATGGCGATCAGCACCTGCGTGGCCTGCACGCTGGCCAGCCCGCTGGCGGTCGTGGCCTGCTCGATGATCGCCTCGAGCATGGCGTCGTTGCAGGCCATGCGCCGCAGGCGGTCGGCGGCCTCGCGGCGCAGCGGCTCGGGCCGCACCTCGCGGTCGGTCGCGTGGCGGCAGAACACCACCGCCGCGCGGTAGCCGTCGAGGCAGCGCTTGGCGCGCACCAAGGCGTCGACGCAGGTGTCGACCTTGTTCGCGAGCAGGTTGTAGCCGCCGAAGTCGTCGCAGCGCTCGAGCTCGGCCAGGAGGCGCACCAGTTCGGCGATGTGCTGAGTCAGGAACGACGGCGGCTCGGCCGCCGGCTTCGCGGGCGGCGCAGCTTCGGCCGGACGCGGCGCGGTGACTGGCGCCGCGACTGCCGCGGGCGCCGGCCGCGGCGCGGGCGGGGTGACTGGGGCCGGGGCGGCCGCGGCGGGCTCGGAGAGCTCGAGCGAGATGCCGCGCGGCTGCCCGGCCTCGAACACGCGCCGCGCGCCGCCGGCCTTGCGCAGCTCCTCGGGCGCGCGAGTCAGTGTCTCGACCAGGTGAGTCAGGTCCTCGACGCGGATCAGACCCTCGAGGCACATGCCGGTGATGCCGCGCGCGCGCAGCTCGGCGGCGAGCTCGGGGGCGCCCGGGCAGCCGAGCAGCGTGCCGTCGCGCTGCGCGAGCCCCGAGTCAACGACCTCGAACGCCACCTGCGAGTCACTCCCGGCGAGCGCGCCCAGGATCGCGGCGCCGCGCTGCAGCGCGCCCGCGACCACCGGATGGCCGCTGGGGTGCACGCGCCGCGCGCGCAGCGCGCGAGCGAGCTCGAGAACGAGAGGAGCGATCTCCTCCGCGGAGGCCGTGTTGCGCATGCCGTCCCGCCCGTGGAGCTCCGGGGACTCCAGCGCGAAACATCGGTGCAACTTGCCGGCCGCTTGACCGAGCTGGCGGTCTTGGCGGATTTCGCTATTTCTTCGCCTTCTTGACCCCCGGTGCACAGCGACCTAGCATCGCCGAGCGCTGGGGTGAGGCGCAGAAGTCCTCGGAAATCCATGAGAATATTCATTCTCGCGCTCGCGACTGGAGGCGGCTCCGGCTACTCGCCGGTGGCCTCCGGGACGGTCGGCTCGCTGGTCGGCCTGGCGCTCTTCGCGCTCGTGGGCGGGCTCGGGGCGCTGCCCTATGCCGTGGCGTGCGGGGGCGTGATCGCCCTGGGCATCTGGGCCGCGGGGCGCGCCGAGGAGATCTTCGGCCGCCACGACGACGGCCGCATCACGATCGACGAGGTCGCGGGCATGCTCGTCTCGCTGGCCTCGCTGCCGTTCCGGCCCGAGGTCGCGGGCGTCGGGTTCCTGCTGTTCCGGCTGTTCGACATCTGGAAGCCGTTCCCAGCCCGCGCGGCCGAGCGCCTGCCCGGCGGGCTGGGCGTGATGGCCGACGACCTCGTGGCGGGTCTCTACGCGAACCTGGGCGGACAGGTGCTGTGGCGCCTGTGGGTGAGCGGCGGGTGAGCGCGCGCGACGGCGTCTGGGTGGTCACGATCGGCGACGAGCTTCTGCGCGGCGAGATCGTCGACTCCAACAAGTCACACCTCTCGCAGCGCATGCTCGCGCTCGAGCTCGAGACCGCCCGCCACGTGAGCGTCCCGGACGACCCCGGCATGATGGAAGAGGTGCTGCGCGAGGCCGCGGCGCGGGCGCGCGTCGTGCTGGTCTCGGGCGGGCTCGGCCCCACGCGCGACGACCTCACCACCGAGATCGCCGCCCGGACCTTCGGCCGCAAGCTCGTGCGCGACGAGGAGTCACTCGAGCAGATCCGCGCGTTCTTCCGGCGCTTCAACCGCGAGATGGCCGCCAACAACGCCAAGCAGGCCGACTTCCCCGAAGGCGCCACGGTGCTGCGCAACCCGATCGGCACCGCGCCCGGCTTCATGCTCGAGGTGCCGCACCCGGCCGGAGAGCCGACGCAGCTGTTCTTCATGCCCGGCGTGCCGCGCGAGCTCTACCTCATGGTCGACGAGCAGGTCGTGCCGCGCATCGCCGAGCGGCTCGGCGCGCGGCGCGTGGTGCGCGCGCGGCTGCTGCGCACGTTCGGCATCGGCGAGTCGAACCTCGACCGCATGCTCTCCGACCTGGCCCAGGGCGACGCCGACACGGTGATCGGCTTCCGCACGCAGTTCCCCGACAACCTGGTCCGCATCCTCGTGCGCGCGCCCGACGCCCGCGCGGCCGAAGCACGGCTCGACACACTCGAAGCGCAGGTGCGCGCGCGCTTGGGCGACCTGGTCGTGGGCGTGGGCGAGCGCAAGCTCGAAGAGGTCGTCGCCGAGCTCCTGCGCGAGCGCAAGCGCACCATCGGCGTGGCCGAGTCGATCACCGGGGGGCTGATCGCGAGCCGGCTCACCGACGTGCCCGGCAGCTCCGCCTACCTGCTCGCGGGCGTGATCGCCTACGCCAACGACGCGAAGGTGAAGGCGCTGGGCGTCTCGGCCGAGTCACTCGCCAGCCACGGCGCGGTCTCGGAGCCGGTCGCGCGCCAGATGGCGGAAGGCATGCGGCGCGCAGCGGGCGCCGACATCGGCCTGGCCACCACGGGCATCGCGGGCCCCGACGGCGGCAGCAGCGAGAAGCCCGTGGGCACGCTCTGGCTCGCGCTCGCCGACGGCGAGGGCACGATCGCGCACCGCTACCAGCTCATGACCGACCGCGCGCGCAACAAGGAGCTGGCCAGCCAGCTCGCGCTCGATTGGGTGCGGCGCCGGCTGCTCGGCCTGCCGATCAGTGCCGAGACCTTCCCGCGGCTGGTCAGCCAGGAGGGCCGCAAGTGAGCGACCGGCTGCGCGCGTTCCTCGCCGTGAACCTGTCCGACGCGGCGCGCGACTGCGCGGCGCGCGCCGTCGAGACACTCGCCGAGGCCGTGCCCCGGGGAGTGCGCTGGGTGCCGCCCGAGAGCCAGCACCTGACGCTGAAGTTCCTGGGCGAGATCGGCGAGGACAAGGTCGACGCGCTCACCGCCCGCGCGAGCGCGAAGCTCGCCACGGTCGCCCCCTTCGAGGTCGCGCTCGCGGGCTTCGGCGCCTTCCCCAACGCGCGCGAGGCGCGCGTCCTGTGGCTCGGCGTGGTGCAGGGCTCGGCCTCGCTCGCAAAGCTCGCGCGCAAGCTCGACGGCGCGGCACGCGTCGCGGGCTCCGAGCGCGAGCGGAGGCCGTTCTCGGCGCACCTCACGCTCGGCCGGCTGCGCGAGCCCGCGCGGGTCGAGATCGAGCGGCTCACCGCGCCGGTTTCGCCTGTCTGGACCGTCTCGGAGGTCGTACTCTACGAGAGTCGTCTTGCCCCCGACGGCGCTCGGTACGTTCCCTTGGCCCACCTCGCGCTCGGCGCCGGGTTGGACCCATCCGCAAACGAATTCGCCCCAGAGAGCTAGGAGAAGCAAATGTCGCGAGGGCAGACGAACAACAGCAAGGACGACAAGCAGAAGGCCGTCGACCTCATGGTCGCGTCGATCGAGAAGCAGTTCGGCAAGGGCGCGATCATGGTCATGGGCCAGGAGCACCTGGACCGCGAGATCGGCGTGATCTCGACGGGCTCGCCGTCACTCGACATCGCGCTCGGCATCGGCGGCCTGCCGAAGGGCCGCGTGGTCGAGATCTACGGCCCGGAGTCGTCCGGCAAGACCACCTTGTCACTCCACGCGGTGGCCGAGTGCCAGCGCAAGGGCGGCGTGGCGGCGTTCATCGACGCCGAGCACGCGCTCGACGTGAGCTACGCCAAGAAGCTCGGAGTGAGTGTCGAGGAGCTGCTCGTCTCGCAGCCCGACACCGGCGAGCAGGCGCTCGAGATCGCAGACATGCTCGTGCGCTCGGGCGCGGTCGACATCGTGGTCATCGACTCGGTCGCGGCGCTCGTGCCCAAGGCCGAGATCGAAGGCGAGATGGGCGACCAGCACGTCGGCCTGCAGGCACGGCTCATGAGTCAGGCGCTGCGCAAGCTGACCGGCAACCTCGCGCGCTCGAACGCGTGTCTCGTCTTCATCAACCAGGTGCGCATGAAGATCGGCGTCATGTTCGGCAACCCCGAGACCACCTCGGGCGGCAACGCGCTGAAGTTCTACGCCTCGGTGCGCCTCGACGTGCGGCGGATCGGCCAGATCAAAGACGGCGAGGTGGCCATCGGCAGCCGCACGCGCGTGAAGGTCGTGAAGAACAAGTGCGCGCCGCCGTTCCGGCAGGCCGAGTTCGACCTCATGTTCGACAAGGGCATCTCGCGCGAGGGCGACATCCTCGACCTGGCCTCCGAGCTCGGGCTCATGGAGAAGAGCGGCACCTGGTACAGCTTCGAGGGCACGCGCATCGGGCAGGGCCGCGAGAACGCCAAGGCGTTCCTCTTGGCGAACCCGGACGTGTACGACCGCGTGGCGGAGCTGGTGTACGCCAACGCCGGGATCAAGAAGAAGGTTCCGGTCGGCGAGTCCGTGGCGACGGACGACGACGGACCCGCCCCGGACTGATTCAAGCTCACGGAGCGCCGGGACGATCCACCCGCAGAAGCCCTGGTGAGGGCTGGCGGGCATGGAACTCAACGACATCCTGACCATCGCGATCAAGGGCAACGCTTCGGACATCCATCTGAAAGCGGGGCTCCCGCCGCTCTTCCGCGTGGACGGAGCGCTCGTACCGCTGAAGAACGGCGAGCGACTGACTCCGGAGCAGCTGCACGGCATCGCCACGTCGATCATGACGCCGGGTCAGAAGGCGCACTTCGACAAGTTCCACGAGGTCGACCTCGCGTACTCGATCGCGGGCCTGGGCCGCTTCCGCGTGAACACCTTCATGCAGCGCGGAACGGTCGGGATCGTCTTCCGCGTGATTCCGTTCGGCGTGAAGACGATCGAGCAGCTCGTGCTGCCCAAGGTGGTCGAGCGCATCGCGATGGAGCCGCGCGGCCTGATCCTGGTCACGGGCACGACCGGCTCCGGCAAGTCGACCACGCTGGCCGCGATGATCGACTACATCAACACCAACCGCACGTGTCACATCATCACGATCGAGGACCCGATCGAGTTCCTGATCCGCGACAAGCGCTCGATCGTGAATCAGCGCGAGATCGGCGTCGACACGAACTCCTTCGCGACGGCCCTGCGCGCAGCCCTGCGCCAGGATCCGGACGTCATTCTGGTCGGTGAGATGCGCGACTTCGAGACCATCGAGACCGCACTCACCGCGGCCGAGACCGGTCACCTGGTCATGTCGACGCTGCACACGATCGACGCGGCCGAGACCATCACCCGCATCGTCTCCGTGTTCCCGCCGCACCAACAGCCGCAGATCCGCCTGCAGCTCGCGAGCATCATCAAGGGCGTCATCAGTCAGCGCCTGATCCCGCGCGCCGACGGCAAGGGCCGCATCCCCGCGGTCGAGATCCTGGTCGCGTCGGCGCGCGTGCGCGAGTGCATCGCCGACCCCGAGATGACCAAGGAGCTGAACGACGCGATCGCCAAGGGCTTCACCACCTACGGCATGCAGAGCTTCGATCAGTCGCTGATGCAGCACGTGAAGGCGGGGCTCGTCACGTACGAGGAGGCTCTCCTCCACGTGTCGAACCCGGACGACTTCGCGCTGCGCTTCAAGGGCATCTCGGGGACGTCGGACAGCTCGTGGGACGACTTCGACAAGGAAGCCAAGGGCGACGACGAGATCTCGCTCACCGAAGAGCAAGACGACCTGAAGATCGACCGCTTCTGACTCTTCTCGAGCAACCCGGCAACCACGAAGACG
>DATKAO010000251.1 GCA_035498015.1 Myxococcota bacterium | reverse complement strand
CCACGTACTGCGCGAAGGCCACGGCCACCAGCACGGGCAGGAGCCAGGGCACGAGCCCGCGCGAGGCCGCGGCCGCGAGGCCGGAGTCCACGAACGCGAAGTCCGACGCGTGGTCGAGCGCGCGGCCCACGCCGCTCGCCGTGCCGCGCGCGCGCGCCAGCGGCCCATCGGCCAGGTCGGTCGCGATCGCGACACAGAACAGCGTCGCCGCCCACACCGGTGCGTCGCCACGCGCGACCCACCACGCGAAGGGCGCCACCGCGAACAGCCGCACCAGGGTGAGCAGGTTCGCCATGCCGGGTTTCTCAGCCCTGCTGGATCTGCTTCGCGATGGTCTGGAGCTGCATGTTGCTCGTGCCCTCGTAGATCTTGCCGATCTTGGCATCGCGCCAGCGCTTCTCGACCGGGTACTCGCGCGTGTAGCCGACGCCGCCGAACAGCTCGACGGCGGCCGAAGTGACTCGCTCGGCGACCTGCGAGGCGAAGAGCTTCGCCATCGCGGCCTCCTTCAGGAACGGGCTGCCTCCGTCCTTCAGGCGCGCAGCGTTGTAGACCATGAGCCGGGCGGCCTCGACCTCGGTCGCCATCTGCGCGAGCTGGAACTGCACGGCCTGGAAGCTGCCGATCGCCTTGCCGAACTGCTTGCGCTCCTGCGTGTAGGCCAGCGCGTCTTCCAGCGCGCCCTGCGCGATGCCGACCATCTGGGCGCCGATCGCGATCCGGCCCTCGTTGAGTGTCTCGATCGCGATCTTGTAGCCCTGCCCGACCTTGCCCACGACGTTGGCCTTGGGCACGCGCACGCCGTCGAGCACGAGCTCGCAGGTGGAGCTGGCGCGGATGCCGAGCTTGTCCTCCTTCTTGCCGACCGAGAAGCCCGGCATGCCGCGGTCGACCACGAAGCTCGTGATGCCGCGGTAGCCCGCGCCGGGGTTGGCGTTGGCCATGACCAGGAACACGCCGGCCTCGGCGGCGTTGGTGATCCACAGCTTGCGGCCGGTGAGCACGAACGAGTCACCGTCCTCGACCGCGCGCGTGGCCAGCGCGAAGGCGTCGCTGCCCGAGCCGGCCTCGGACAGCGCGTAGGAGGCCACGGTGTCCCGGGCCATGCGCGACAAGGTGCGCTGGCGCAGCTCGGGCGCGGCGAAGCGCAGGAGCGCGTTCGCGACCAAGGTGTTCTGCGCGTCGACCAGCACCGCCACGGCGGCGTCGCCGCGCGACAGCTCCTCGATCGCCAGCACGCTGAGGAAGAAGCTGCCGCCCGCCCCGCCCCACTCCTGGGGTGTCTCGATCGCCATCACGCCCAGCTCGAACAGCTTGGGCACGAGGTCCGCATCGTAGTGACCCTGCACGTCCTGGCGCCGGGCGCGCGGCGTGAGCTCGTTCGCGGCGAACGCGCGCACGGTGTCGCGGAAGATCGCCTCTTCGTCAGCCAGCGCCGTGAGCGGCGCAGTCACTTCTGGATCCGGCGTCCGAGCTCGGCGGTCACCTGCTCGAGCGGCAGCTCGAGAGTCTGGCCGCCGGCGCGCACCACGAGCTCGACGCAGCCCTTGGCCAGCGCGCGCGGGCCGAGCACCACGCGGAACGGAATGCCGATCAGGTCGGCGTCCTTGAACTTCACGCCCGGGCGCTCGTCGCGGTCGTCGAGCAGCACGTCGAGGCCCGCGGCCCCGAGCTCCGCGTAGAGCCGCTCGGACTTCTCGCGCTGCTCGGGGTCGGAGGCCTTCACGGTCGCGACCACCACGTGGAAGGGCGCGATCGAGATCGGCCACACGATCCCGTTCTGGTCGTGGTGGGCCTCGATCGCGGCCGCCATGATGCGCTCGATGCCGATGCCGTACGAGCCCATCACGATCGGCACCTCCTTGCCTTCCGCGGTGAGCACGCGCGCGCCCATGGGCTCGGTGTAGTACAGGCCGAGCTTGAAGATGTGACCCATCTCGATGGTCTTCTTCAGCTCGAGTGACTTGTTGCAATTCACGCAGGCGTCGCCTGCGCGCGCGTTGCGCAGGTCGGCCCAGCTGGCTTGCGCGAGGTCGCGCGCGACGTCGACGTGGCGCAGGTGGAAGTCGTTCTCGTTCGCGCCGGTGGTCATCTCGCGCCGGCCGCGCAGCGCCTCGTCGGCGAACACGCGCAGGCGAGTCACTCCCACCGCGCCCAGGCTGCCCGGCAGCGCGCCCAGCGCCGCGCGGCACTCCTCGGGGTGCGCAGGGCGCGTGGGCTTGCCGGGGAACAGCTCGGCGAGCTTCACCTCGTTCAGCTCGTGGTCGCCGCGCAGGAGCAAGAGCACCGGCTCCTCGGCGACCACGTACACCAGTGTCTTGATCTGGCGCTCCGCCGCCGCGCCGCCCTGGAAGCGAGTCAGGTCTTCGATCGTGCGCACGCCGGGGGTGGGGAACTTCTCGACCGTGCCCGCGGTCGGCGGGTCGCTGACCGGCGGGGCGACCGACTTGGCCTTCTCCAGGTTCGCCGCGTAGCCGCAGCCCGGACACACCACGATCCAGTCCTCGCCGGCGTCGCACACCGCCATGAACTCGACCGACTGACTCCCGCCCATCGCGCCCGACGAGGCCTCGACGGGAATGGTCTCGATGCCGCAGCGCGAGAAGATGCGCCGGTAGGCGTCGGCGTGCTTCTCGAACGAGACGTCCAGGCCCGCCGCGTCGACGTCGAAGGAGTACGAGTCCTTCATCGTGAACTCGCGCCCGCGCAGGACGCCGGACTTGGGGCGCGGCTCGTCGCGGAACTTGTCGCCGATCTGGTACCAGATCTGCGGCAGCTGCCGGTAGCTGCGCAGCTCGTCGCGCGCGATCGTGGTGAAGATCTCCTCCGCGGTCAGGGCCAGCGCCATGTCGCCCTGCTTGCGGTCCTTGAGCCGGAACAGCTCCTCCTTCACCGAGCTCCAGCGCCCGCTCTCCTTCCAGGGCTCGGCCGGGTGGAGCATGGGCAGGCGGAACTCCTGCGCCCCGATGCGCGCCATCTCCTCGCGCACGATCGCCTCGACCCGGCGCGCCACCCGCTCGGCGAGCGGAAGCTTCGAGTAGATGCCCGCGCCGAGCTGGCGGATCAGCCCGGCGCGCAGCATCAGGCGATGACTCGTGGCCTCTGCGTCGGCGGGGTCGTCGCGCAGCGTGGGAATGAACATCTGCGACCAGCGCATGGCGGCTACTCTAACGAGTTAAGCCCGCACGATCCGCCGGCCGATTACGGCGCCATGAACAACCGGGTCGCTCGAGGGCTCTTGGTCACGCTCGCCGTTGCCGCCTGCGCGCTCGCCGCTCACGAGGCGCGCGCACAGGCGTACAAGTACAAGGACTCGAGCGGTCACGTGCACTTCACCGAGGACTACGACCAGATCCCCGAGCGCTACCGCAAGCAGGTCGAGACACGCGAGATGCCCGCGCACGTCGACCCGAACTCGCCCGAGGCGAACAAGGCCCAGCAGGGCGCCACGGCCGCGACCTTCGAAGAGGGCGTCCGCCAGGGCATGGGCGGCAACCTCACCGTGAAGCAGGAACAGGCGCTGCACGCCTGGATCGGCAAGTGGATGTGGCCGTTCATCGCGGGCCTGGTGGTGAACTGGATCATCACGCTCTCGATGGTGATCCACGCCTTCGTGCAGGGCCGCATCGGCTGGGGCCTGGCGAACTTCTTCATCGGCGTCACCACGCCCGTCTACGTGATGCTGCAGCTCGAGCAGACGGCGCTGGTGCGCGTGGGGCTGCTGTTCCTGTGGATCGCGCCGATGATCGTCGGCGGGATGGCGGGCTCGGACCTGGCGAGCGCGCTCCACTGAGTCAGGGGCAGTGCGTGCGCGCCGGCGGCGCCGGCGCGACCAGATAGTCGGTCACCAGCGCGTCGACACACTCGTCGCCGCGGCCGAACGCGGTGTGCTCGCGGCTCTCGACGTCGATCCGCGTGGCCGAGACGAAGCGCTGCGCGAGTCTCTCGCCCCAGAGGTGCGGCGTGAGCGGGTCGTTGCGGTTCGCCAGCACGAGCATCGGCGGCGCGCCGGGGCGCGGCGCCGCGGGCAGGGCGGTGCGCGGCTCGACCCAGAACGCGCACGGCAGGTGCGACAGCAGGTTGCCGGACCCGAAGTGCGGCGAGGCCGCACTGGCGGCCGGCAGCGCGGCGCGGAAGTCGTCGGCCGAGAGCCGGCGCAGGTCGGCGCACAGGGTGGCGAGCTGCGCCTCGACCGAGAGGTCGTCGAAGTAGCCGTCGTAGAGCGTCTGGATGCCGGACCAGTCACCCTCTTCGGCGCGGCCCAGGGCCGTGGCCAGCTCGTGCCAGCCCCCGGGCGGCGTGGCGAGTCCCTCGGCCGCCGCGTAGAGCACGGTGCTCTTGCGCGGTGCGCGCGCGTAGACCGCGTCGAGCGTGTCGGCGCCGTGCCAGCCGCGGCGGCGCGCCTCGGCGTCCCAGGCCACGAGCGCCGCCTCGACCCCGACCGACTGCTCGCGCGTGAAGCGCTCGAGCTCGTAGCCGGGGTCGATCGAGCCGTCGAGCACGACCCCGCGCACGTGATCGGGGTAGAGGCTCGAGTAACTCGCGCCGAGCGACGTGCCGTAGGAGAAGCCGAGATAGCTGATCTTTTGCTCGCCCAGCGCCGCGCGCACCCACTCCAGGTCGTAGGCGTTGTCGGCGCTGCTCATGAACGGCAAGAGCTCGCCGTGCTTGCGTGCGCACTCCTCGGCGAACGCGCGGCTGGCGTCGAGCGCGCCCTGCCAGGCCGCGTCGGCGCTGGGCGCCGGGTCCTGCTCCATCAGCCGCGCCAGTGACTCGTGGCAGTCGAGCGGCGTGCTCCCGCCCGTGCCGCGCGTGTCGAACGCGATCAGGTCGAAGCGCTCGTGCGCAACCTTGCCCAGCCGCGGCCAGCTCGCGCGCAGATAGGCGATCGCCGAGATGCCCGGGCCGCCCGGGTTCACGACCAGCGCGCCGATGCGCTGGTCGGGCCGCGCCGCCGGCAGGCGTGCCAGCGCGAGCTCGAGCGTCGCGCCGCCGGGCGCGCGATGGTCGACCGGCACGCGCAGGCTCGCGCACTGGAAGTCAGCGCCGCAGGTCCGCCAGGCGAGCTGCGGCTGTGAACGCGGCGCCTCGGGCCGCGCCAGGCACCCGGCCAGGAGCACGATCGCCAGGGCCAACCAACGCCGCATCGGCGGGGTAGGTTCGCCATCGGGTAAGATCCGCGCCAGCATGGCCGCGCGTTCGCGAAGCAAGCAGCCCGCGCCCGACCCGGCCGCCGACTGGCGCGAGGGCAGCGACCGGCTCGAGGCGCTGGCGCAGGACACCTCGCGCGCGCTCGCCGCCGGCCGGCTCGCCAAGGCGAGAAAGTCGTTCGCCGAGTACCGCGAGCTCCTGCTGCGCCATCTGGCGCACGAGGAGGACGTGTCGTTCCCGCTGGCCGAGAAGGTCGCGCCGGCCCAGGGCGGTCCGATCAAGAGCCTGCGCGTGGCCCACATCGGGATCCGCCGCGACCTGGAGCAGGTCTCGACTCACCTCGAGGCCGGCCACGAAGAGGCGGCGCGGGCGGTGTTCGGGGCCTTCCTGGAGAGCTTCGCGTCCCACGAGCGGCTCGAGGACCAGCTGATCGAGCTGCTCGGAAAAACCCGCCGGGGCACTGGCTCGGCCCGTCGCTCCCGTTAGAATCGCGCGGCGCCTGGGTCGCGGGAACTCCCTCCGATCGCACCCACCGCCGAGAAATCCGCTCGATCCCCCTCGAGGAGTCCCAGGGAACGGTGGCTGAGTACCCGTTCATCGCAACCGTCGCGGAGGTCGAACAGCTCGCGACGAAGCTCGCGCTCGAGCCGGTGGTCGCCGTCGATACCGAGGCGGACTCCTTCTTCCACTATTTCGACAAGCTGTGTCTGGTGCAGATCAGCGCGTCCTGCGGGACGTTCCTGATCGACCCGCTGGCAGTGCCCGCGCGCGCCTTCGACGCGCTCGCGCCGGTCATGGCGAACCCGGCCATCCGCAAGGTGTTCCACGCCGCGGAGTACGACCTGTTCGTGCTGAACCGACACTCGGGCATCCGCGTGCGCAACCTGTTCGACACCATGATCTCGGCGCAGCTCCTGGGCTATCCGGCCGTGGGCTACGGCGCGCTCGTCGAGAGACACTTCGACGTGCGTCTCTCGAAGGACCAGCAGCGCACCGACTGGTCGCGCCGGCCCCTGAAGGAAGTGCAGATCGACTACGCGGCGGCCGACGTGCGCTATCTCGCGGAGCTGTCGCAGATTTTGGAACGCGAGCTCGAGTCACTGGGCCGGCTGGCCTGGGCGCAGGCCGAGTTCTCCGCGCTCGAGCAGCGCGTGTGGCCCGAGCGCGAGTTCGACCAGCAGGGGTATCTGCGCATCAAGGGTGCGCGCAAGCTGTCGGCGCGCGGGCTCGCGGTGCTGCGCGAGCTGTATCTCCTGCGCGACAAGCGCGCGCGCGAGGGCGACCGCCCGCCGTTCAAGGTCATGGGCAACGGCACGCTGCTCGAGCTGGCGCAGAACCCGCCGCTCTCGCGCCGTGCGCTGGCCAAGCGCCGCGGACTCACCGACCTGGTCGTGCGCCGGCTCGGGCAGGAGCTGGTCGAGGCCGTGCAGCGCGGCCTCGAGGGCCCCGAGCACCCGCCGCTCGAGCGCAAGTCGGCCGGCAACGGCCGGCGCCGGCTCGACCGGCGCGGCGAGGCCCGGCTCGAGGAGCTGAAGCGCTGGCGGGCCGCGAAGTCGCGCGAGCTCGGGCTCGATCCCGGCGTGTTCTGCCCCAATGCCGCGCTCGAGGAAATCGCAGGCGCCGTGCCGCGTTCGCTCGAGGAGCTGCGCACGCTCGGACCCGTGAAGACCTGGTGGGCCGACCACTTCGGGGCGGAGCTCTTGGGCGTGCTGGCCGCCGCCGAGGCGCGCTCGGCGGCCAGCGAGGAATCCGCGGCCGCACACGCCGGACACGCGAGTCACGGCAGTCACGCGAGTCACCCGGCTCACTCGCCGTCGGCCGCTTCCGGCACGCCCCAGGACCCGAACGCGCCGCGCCGCCGGCGCTCGCGCGGCCGGCGCCGTGGATCACGCGGGGGACGACGCCGCGGTTTGTGATCTCCGTCACGCGGTTTTCCAGGCAGGCGGTCGCTCTAGAGACCCGTGGCTTCTCATTCCGACACTCCCGCCTGGCTATTCTCGTTCGTCGACCTGGCCTTCCTGATCCTTCTGGCCATGACACAGCTGGGCACGCCCGACGCCCAGAAGAGCATCGATCTGGGCGAGATCGTCGTGCCGAAGATCGGCTCCGACGGCGGCGCGCAGCCCATGGCGGAGAGCTACGCCGGCCTGCAGCTGCGCGTGTATCCGGTGGGCGACGGACAGCCTCCGTTCGAGCTGGTCGCGCCGGGCGCGCAGCCCATGCGCTTCGCCAAGGAGGAGCTGCGGCCGCGACTCACTCGCTACCGCACCTCGGGCCTGGACCGGCCGCTGCTCGCCCCGCACGCCGACTCGCGCAGCGAGGACCTGCTCTACGCCGTCGGCATGATCGAGGACCTCTGGCCCAGTAACCGCAGGGCGACGGTCGAGCGGGTCGCGGCGCCCCAGTGACCACCAGCGCGATCCGCCGCCGCTACGGCTGGGGCGCGGCGCGGCTGTGCATCGAGGCGCAGCCCGTGCGCCACCAGGACACCCCGCCGCTCCTGCCCAACGCGACCAGCGGCGCCGCCACGGTGCTGATCGGCGGGCTCGCGGTGTTCGCGCTCCTGCGATCGATCGAGCCGCCCGAGGAGAAGCCGAGCGAGATCCAGATCGTGCAGCTCCAGGACGAGCCGGCCCCCGAGCCGCCGCCTCCGCCGCCGGAGCACCTCATGCAGCCCATGCCCGAGCCGGAGCCGGAGCCCGAGCCGCCGCCCCCGCCGCAGAAGAAGCCGGAGCCGGTGGTGGTCGCCAAGCTCGAGCCGCCCAAGCCCAAGCCCAGGCCTGCGCCGGCGCCCGCGGTGCGCAGGCCGCCGCCCATGCCCAAGCCCGAGCCGGTGAAGGTCGCGCCCGAGCCCGCGCCGGTCTGGAAGCGGGTGGCGCTGGCGCCGCCGCCGGCGCCCAAGCCCGAGACGCCACCGCCCGCGGTGCGCAGGCCGCCGCCGGTGCAGATCGAGCCGCCCAAGCCGCTGCCCGAGCCCACCGAGTCCGCGCCCGCGTGGAAGCCGGTCGCGCTCGCGCAGAAGCCGGCCGCGCCCAAGGCCGCCGCGCCGCACGTGACGATCGACGCGGTGAACGCGCCCAGCGCCCCGGCCGAGCTGCCCACGCGGACGGCCAGCCTGCCGCCCGGCGTGCCGGCCGCGCCGCGCACGGTGAAGATCCCGCCCAACGTGAAGCCCGTGGTCGCGGCGCCCGCAGCGCCCGATCTCGAGTCCGACTCCGCGGCTTCGGCGCCCAGCCTGGCGCGCGCGCCGGTCACCGCGCCCGTGGCGCCCAAAGTCACCCAGCGGCTGCCGCCCAAGGGCGCGCTGGCCATGCCGGGCATCGGCAACGCCGGCGCGCGCGAGGCGGCCGCGGCGCAGAGTGACTCGCGTGGCTACGAACGCGCCGAAGTGACTGCGCCGCGCGCGCAGGCCGGGCCCAGCCAGCCCAACGCCAAGCTGCGCGGCGTG
>DATKAO010000250.1 GCA_035498015.1 Myxococcota bacterium | reverse complement strand
GATTCAAGAAGACGGGCAGCGGGAAGATCGCGCGCACGCAGGGCTGGAAGGGCCACCGCCTGATCAACCGCACCCGCAAGCAGAAGCGCAAGGTCACGGGCATGGTGGTCGCCGACGACGTCGACCAGCCGCGCCTGAAGCGCATGCTGCCGTATCTGTAAGTCCGTAAGTCGAGTACTCAGGAGTTCCGTCATGCGAATCAAGCGCGGCGTCACCAAACGGAAGCGCCACAAGAAAATTCTCAAGCGCGCGAGCGGCTTCTACGCCGCCCGCGGCGCGCTCGTGCGGCCGGCGCGGCTCGCGGTCGAGAAGAGCCTCGTCTACGCGTATCGCGACCGGCGCCAGCGCAAGCGGCAGTTCCACCGCCTGTGGATCACGCGCATCAACGCCGCCGTGCGCGAGCACGGGCTCTCCTACAGCCGCTTCATCGCGGGCCTGAAGAAGGCGGGCGTGGAGATGGACCGCAAGATCCTGGCCGAGCTCGCGGTCGCGGAGCCGAGGGCGTTCTCGGAGCTGGTGAAGCTCGCGCAGTCCGCCGCCTGAGCTCGCCGTGCCGGGGGGCAGCGACGAGCTCGAGGCGCTGTGCCGCGAGGCGCACGCGGCCATTGCCGGCGCCGACTCCGTGCAGGCGCTGCGCGAGGTGCGCGCGCGCTATCTCGGGCGCAAGGGCTCGGTGTCTTCGCGCCTGCGGGCGATCGGTGAGCTGCCCCAGGCCGAGCGCAAGGCCGCCGGCGACGCGCTGAACCGCGCCGCGGCGCGCATCGAAGCCGACGCCGCCTTGCGCGAGCAGGCGCTCGAGCGCGCGGCTTCGGAGCGGGCGCTCTCCGAGCGCGCGCTCGACGTCAGCTTGCCCGGCGTGCCGCCCACGCACGGCGCGCTGCATCCGGTCACGCGCGTCGAGCGCGACATGGCGCAGTTCTTCGCGGGGCTGGGCTTCTCGGTCGAGGACGGGCCCGAGGTCGAGACCGAGTGGCACAACTTCGACGCGCTGCGCATCGCGGCCGACCACCCCTCGCGCGACTCACAGGACACGTTCTTCGTCTCCGGCGGCCACGTGCTGCGCACGCACACCTCGCCGGTGCAGATCCGCGCCATGACCGGCCGCACGCCGCCGTTCCGCTTCATCGCGCCGGGCCGTGTGTACCGCGTGGACTTCGACGCGACTCACTCGCCGTTCTTCCACCAGATCGAGGGCTTCATGGTCGACGAGCGGGTCACGCTCGGCGACATGAAGGGCGTGCTGTACGCGTTCGCGAGACACCTGATGGGCGCCGACGTGAAGCTGCGCTTCCGTGCGCATTTCTTCCCGTTCACCGAGCCGTCGGCCGAGTTCGACTTCTCGTGGCAGGGCGGCTGGCTCGAGTGGGGTGGCTGCGGGATGATCCATCCGGGCGTGCTCGAGAACTGCGGCATCGATGCGTCGCGCTGGCAGGGCTTCGCGTTCGGCATGACCATCGACCGCACCGCGATGCAGCGTTTCGGCATCCCGAACATCCACCGCATGTTCGACGGCGACGTCCGCGTGCTGGAGCCGCTGGCGTGAGGTTCCCCCTCGGCTGGCTCGCGGAGTGGGTCGACCTGCCCGGCGAGGCCGAGCTGTGCGAGCGACTCACGCTGGCGGGGCTCGAGATCGAAGACGTCGTGCGCGCGGGGCCGGAGCTCTCGGCGATCGTGGTCGGCCACGTGGTCGAGCGCAGACCGCACCCCAACGCCGACCGGCTCTCGCTGTGCAAGGTCGACGTGGGCGGCGCGGAGCCGCTGTCGGTGGTGTGCGGCGCGCCCAACGTGGCCCAGGGCCAGAAAGTCGCCGTGGCGCAGCCGGGAGTCACTCTGCCCGACGGTACCAAGCTCAAGAAGTCGAAGATCCGCGGCGAGAGCTCGGAGGGCATGATCTGTTCGGCGCGCGAGCTCGGCCTGTCCGACGACCACGCCGGGATCCTCGTGCTCGACGCCGCGGCCCCGGTCGGCGCGCCGCTGTCCCAGGTGCTGCAGGCGGGAGACACGATCCTCGACGTGGAGATCACGCCCAACCGCGGTGACTGGGTCTCCATGCTGGGCATGGCGCGCGAGGTGAGGGCGCTGTTCGGCGGCGAGATCCGCATGCCGCCCGCCGACCCCCCCGAGGCCGCGCGCGCCGCGGCCGACGACGTGAAGATCGCGATCGGCGCCGCCGACGGCTGCGCGCGCTACGTGGCCCGCGTGGTGCGCGGCGTGCGTGTGGGTCCGTCGCCCGAGTGGCTCTCGAAGCGCCTCGAGGCGGCCGGCATGCGCTCGATCAACAACGTGGTCGACGCCACGAACCTGGTGCTGCTCGAGTACGGCCAGCCGCTCCACGCCTTCGACCTTTTGACGCTGCGCGGCGGCGTCGTGCGCGTGCGGCGCGCGGCCGCGGGTGAGAAGCTCGCGTGTCTCGACGGCGAGACTCGCACGCTCGCCGCCAGCGACCTGGTGATCGCCGACGCCGAGCGCGCGATCGCGCTGGCGGGAGTCATGGGCGGCGCAGAGACCGAGGTGCGCGCCACCACCACCGACCTCCTGCTCGAGAGCGCGCAGTTCGACCCCGTCTCCGTGCGCCGCACCTCGAAGCGGCTCGCGCTGCGCACCGAGGCCTCGTACCGTTTCGAGCGCGGGGTGGACCGCGAGGGCGTGGCGCGCGCGGCCGACCGCTGCGCACGGCTGATCGCGGAGCTCGCGGGCGGCAGCGTGGCGCGCGGCCGGGTCGAGGCGAAGGGCAGCCCGCTGCCCCACACCGGCGAGATCGTGCTCGACCCCGAGCACCCCAACCGCCTGCTCGGCACCCGCCTCGCCAGCGCCGAAGTCATCGCCCTGCTCGCGCGCCTGGGAGTCAGTGCGCAGCCCTCGGCGGGCAAGCTGCGCTGCGCGATCCCGAGCTGGCGCAACGACCTCGCGATCGCCGCCGACCTGTGCGAAGAGGTCGCGCGCATCCACGGCTACGACCGCATCGAGGCCACCATGCCCTTGGGCCGGGTCTCGCCGGTGAGCCGGCCCGCGCCCTACGTGCTGGCCGAGCGCGCGCGCGAGTCACTCGCCCGGGCCGGCCTGGTCGAGCTGCGCCAGTACCCCGCGATGGTGCCGGCGGACCTCGACGCGCTCCGGCTCGGCCCCGACGCTGCCCAGCGCCGGGCCGTGAAGATCGAGAACCCGATGCCCGGGCAGGGCTCGGAGCTCGTGACCACGCTGCTGCCGGGCCTGCTGCACGCGGCGGCCCGCAACCTGGCGCGCCAGGTCGAGCGCGTGCGCGTGTTCGAAGTCGGCCGGGTGTTCCTGGCGCGCGCGGGCGAGCTGCCCGAGGAGCCGCTGCGCGCCGCCGGTCTCGTGATCAGCGGCGGCCGCACGAGTCTCTGGGAGCCCCAGTCACCCGAACCGCCGTTCTTCGTGGCCAAGGGCGCGGCCGAGGCCGCGCTGCGCGAGCTGGGCTTCCCGAGCGAGTTCCACGCCGGAGCCACGGTGCCCTGGTTGCACCCGGGGGCCTCGGGTGAGCTGCGCCGTGGCAACACCGTGCTGTGTCGCGTGGGCGACCTGCACCCCGAGGTCGCGCGCGCCTTCGAGATCGCCGCGCCCTGCGCCGTGTTCGAGCTCGAGCTCGAGGCGTGTCTGCGCCTGGCGCCCGAAACACCCCGCTACCGCGATCCTTCGCCGTATCCGGCGGTCCGCCGTGACCTGGCGGTGCTGCTCGACCGCAGCCGGCCGGCCGGCGAGGTGCTCGAGGCGATCCGCAAGACCGCCGGCCAGGTCCTGGCGTCGGCCGAGATCTTCGACCGATACGAGGGCAAGGGCATCCCCGCCGGCAAGGTCAGCATCGCTTTTCGGTTGGTGTTTCAGCGCGGGGACCGTACGCTTCAGGACACAGAGGTGGGGAAGACGACCGAGCGCATCGTGGCGATGCTGGCGCAGCGCTTCGCTGCGGAGCTGCGCTGAGTCGCGAGGTTCTTCGAGAGTCCGGAGGAGGGCAGAGCATGACCAAGGCGGACATCGTCGAGACGATCTACGAGCGCGTCGGCTTCTCGAAGAAGGAGTCGGCGGAGCTCGTGGAGACCGTGTTCGACGTGATCAAGGACGCGCTGGTGGGGGGAGAGAAAGTGAAGTTCTCCGGCTTCGGGAACTTCATCGTGCGCGAGAAGAACGCGCGCAAAGGGCGCAATCCCCAGACCGGCGAGGAGATCCAGCTCGAGGCGCGGCGCGTGCTCACCTTCAAGCCCAGCCTGGTGCTGAAGAACGCGCTGAACGAGGGCCAGGCGCCCGAGACCGGCGACGACGACGACGATGACGAGGACGACGACGAGTAGCTGCCTGACCGAGTAACTGCGAGGCGAGGCGAAGGCCGCCCTGAGCCGAGCCACAAGGCCCGTAGGGCCGCGCAGCGAGCCATGGGCGAGGGTAGTCAATCGGGTGTGGGGGGTAAGAAGTGATCGAGGCAGTCGAGAAGGAGTTCGCGAAGATTCCCGACCGGACTTACTTCCGGATCGGCGAGGTCGCGAAGCTGATCGGCGTGGAGCCGTACGTGCTCCGGTTCTGGGAGACCGAGTTCAAGGCCATGGCGCCGCCGAAGTCGCGCTCGAAGCAGCGCATGTACCGGCGCCGCGACCTGGAGACGATTCTCACCATCAAGCACCTGCTCTACGCCGAGCGCTTCACGATCGAGGGCGCGCGCAAGCGCCTGCTCGAGCTGCAGCGCGACGCGCGGCGCTCCGAGTCACCGCTGCCGCGCACCGGCCTGGCTGCGGTGCGCGACGAGCTGATCGCGCTGCGCAGGGTCGCCGCGGCGATCTGAAGTCAGGCCGAGCGCAGGCCCGGTCAGGCGCGGATCAGGGCCGCACGGCGGCGCGCGAGCGCGGCCGCCACGGGATCCTGCGCCGCCGGCTCGCCGCGCGTCTTGGCGGGCTTCTTCGGGGCCGTGGGCTTCTTCGCGACTCGCTTCGCCGTCTTCTTCTTCGCCATCAGCGCCGGATTATACTGAGCCGTGTCGATCACGACCGAGACGCAGCGCAAGGAGTTCGCCGAGCGGGGCTTCGTGGCGCTGCGCGGCCTGCTCCAGGCCGAGGAGATCGCGCGCTTCGGCGCCGCGGTCGATCGGGCGGTGGCCGCGCGCACCGCGCACGACACGCGGACCCTGGCCGAGCGCACGCATTACGAGCAGTCCTTCCACCAGTGCATCAACCTGTGGGAGGACTTCGCCGACGTGCGCCCGCTCACCTTCCACCCGCGGCTCGGGCAGGTGGCGAGTGAGCTGCTCGACCGGCCGGTCCTGCGGGTCTGGCACGACCAGGCCCTCTACAAGGAGCCGGGCGGGCGGGGCACCGACGCCCACCACGACCAGCCCTACTGGCCGCTGAACGAGCCGAATACGGTCACCGCCTGGATCTCGTTCAACGGCGCCAGGCGCGAGAGCGGCTGCATGGGCTACGTGCCCGGCTCGCATCACTTCGGGGTGAAGCGATTCTCGAACATCTTCACCGGCACCGGCTTCGACCTCGAGCACGGCGAGGAGGCGCGCGGCGTGCCGCCCGAGTTCGTGCCCGTGGAGCCCGGCGACGTGGTGTTCCACCACGGGCTCACCATCCACGTGGCGGGCCCGAACTCCACCCCCGACATGCGGCGCGTGCACACGGTGATCTACTTCGCGGACGGCTCCACGCGGAAGGACTCGAAGCAGCTCCACCCGTCGGTCGACCGCGCCGGCATCGCGCCGGGCGCCGTGGTCGACTCGGCCGTGACTCCGATCGCCTTCCCGCGCGCGCCCGGTGACTTGCCGGAGCCGCCGCCGCTGCCCGAGCCGCGCCTGCGGGGCTGGCCGGGCTGGGGGCGCCGCGCGTGAAGCCCAGCGCGCATGCCTGGAGTCGCGGGTTCCAGTGGCAGCCGCCGCGCGGCCCGTTCCGCCGCATCAGCGCCGAGCAGGCCAAGAGCTGGGACGAGCGCGGCTTCTTCGTGCTCGAAGGCGCGTTCGACGCGGCCACGGTGAGTCGCGTGGCCCAGGAGATCGCGCCGTTCGAGGCCAGGGCCGAGGCCTTCCTGCGCACGCAGCCCAACGGCCGCTTCGCGATCGCGCGCGCCGACGAGATCACCTTCACGACCCACCTCGTGACTCGCTCGCCGTTCCTGCGCGACTTCTGCCGTCACCCGGTGTTCTGCGACCTGGTGCACGACCTGATCGGCCCCGACGTGCGGCTCTACTGGGACCAGGCCGTGTACAAGAAGCCCGGCACGCGCGCGCCGTTCCCGTGGCACCAGGACAACGGCTACACGTTCGTCGAGCCCGAGGCCTATCTCACCTGCTGGGTCGCGCTCACCGATGCCACCGAAGACAACGGCTGCCCGCGTGTCGTGCCCGGCCTGCACCGCGGCGGAACGCTCGCGCACCGCGGCACCGACCTGGGCTTCGTGTGCTTCGACGAGCCGCCGTCGGAGCCGCTGGCGGCGCCAGTGCGCGCCGGCGGCATCGTGGTGTTCTCGTCGCTCACCCCGCACGCCACGGGCCCGAACCTGACCCCCGACGAGCGCCGCGCCTACATCGTGCAGTTCGCGCCCGATGGCGCGGTGGCGTTGCGGCCGGGCGCCGGCGGCCAGGTGACGCGCGAGCCGTGCGCCGCGCCCGAGCGGCAGTACCCCGTGCTGGCGCACGGCGCCCCCGTATGAGTCAGCGGGTCGCGACGAACAGATCAGGGAGCTTCGGCGTCCAGGACTTGTCGAAAGGCACGTCGCTGCGCCGCCACTCGTCGAGCTGGCGGCGCGCATAGCCGAAGCAGTCGGCGCTCGACTGGCCGGTCGAGGCGGCCACCTCGTAGAAGTCGACGGCCGCCGGCAGGTCTTCGCGCCCCTGTGCCGCCAGACCGAGCGCCCAGGAGACCTGACACAGCTCTCGCGCGCTCAGCTTGCCCGCTAGCAACGCCGCATCGCGATCGAGACCGAGCACGAGGCGCGCCAGATACTGCTCGTTGGACTTCGGCTCGCCTGCGAAATGGGAGCGCACCTCCGCGCCATGCCGGCGCGCAGTCTCCGGGTCGCGAGCCACGGCCGCGGCGCGGAGCAGCCAGACCGAGTCGGAAGGGCGCCACTCCGGAATCGCCCCAAAGAGCAGCTCCCAGGCGCCGGCCGCGTAGTAGCGGGGTGCGGCCTCCGACCCGAGCGAGAGACTCTTCACCCAGCGCGTGGCCTCGTCCTCGCTCCCGGCCGCCTTGAGACTCAGCCAGGCCTCACCCACGAGCTCCAGGCGCGCGTACATCTCGTGTGCCACGTCGTGCCGGCCGTGCGCGTCGAACGAGGCGGCGAGCGCGACCGCGCGCGGCCGTGACTCGTTCTTGCGCGCGAAGGCCTCGAACGCCTCCATCACCGACTTCGCCGGCGCGTCGCGGAGCGCGTACCAGAAGTGCTCGGCCACGGCGCCGCGGAAGGCCTCGTCGTCGAGCGTCGCCTCGGGCGGGCTCACGGCGCGAACCGCCTCGTCATCACGGCCGGCGCGCCAGCGAGCCGCGGCGATGCCCGCCCGGATCTCGACCGAGCCCGGGTAGCGCGCGAGCGCGTCCTTGCCCAGTGACTCGGCCTCGTCGTAGCGGCCCAGGTCGACCAGCGC
Source organism: Myxococcota bacterium (assembly GCA_035498015.1). Classification (NCBI taxonomy): domain Bacteria; kingdom Pseudomonadati; phylum Myxococcota; species Myxococcota bacterium. The sequence goes on along the minus strand of DATKAO010000250.1, from coordinate 6,431 downwards.
CATCAGCCCCTCGTGGTAGGCCGTGGTCTCGCCCTTGAGCAGGGGCTCGATGGTCTGCCAGGCCTCCTCTTGCCGGCCCTGCAGCCGCACGCTGGCGGCGAGGTCGGTCGTGGCGACGTCGCGCAGCCCGCCCGGAGCGGACGCGGGGTCCACGAGATACTCGCGCGCGAGCCGCTCCGCAGCGGCGTAGTCCTCGCGGCCGCTCAGGTAGCTCTCGTAGGGTGCATAGGCGAGCCCGCGCAGATGGGGCCGCTTCCACAGGTCGGCGAAGATCGGGCCGACGTCGGGCGAGCTCGTCGCGTCGCCCAGCCAGCGCAGCGCAGATACCGTGATCCCCGATGCGATCGGGTTGGCGAGCACCTCCGAGCGCACCGCCTTGGGCCCCACGTGTCGCCCGAGCGCCGCGATCCACGAGTCAGGCGCGAGCAGCTGGTTGTCGCGCGCCAGCGAAGTCTCGAGCCAGTCTGCCCGCGCCGCATCGCGCAGGCGGTTGCGGACGAAGGGCAGGGCGACCCGGCGGTGCTCGGGGCGTGAGTCGAGCGTCGCGAGGACCTGGAACAGGAGCTCGCGCACGCCCGTGTCGGGCTCGTCGCTGCGGGGCATCCAGCCGGAGTCACCGAGCAGCGCGCTCCGGCCGCGGGAGCCCAGGGAGAAGCTCGGGTCTGCGGCCCGGGCCTGACGCCAGGCCGTCACGTCCTTGCCCTCGTACCAATCGATCTTGTGCTCGAGCCAGTCGCGCAGCTCCCCGACCAGGCCCTCCCGGCCGGGCGGCAGTGCCGCGAACAGCACGCGCGCCTCGGGCGCCGAGCTGCGCACGTTCAAGGGGAAGCTCAGCGCCTGGTAGAGCGCCTGCCCGAGCAGCGAAGCCTCGACCGCGAAGGCGACGTCGCGGTCGAGATACACTCCGTCGAGCCGCGCGTCGGCGGTCTGGGCTGCGCGCAGCGTCTTGGCCGAGAGGCCGAGCGCCCAGGCGTGGCTCTCTTCGGGCGGCTTCTGGCCGAGCCAGGCCTCCGCCGAGGTCGCGAGCACCTCGAACGGAACGTCGCTCGTGTCGGCGGTGACCCGCTCGAGCGCAGAGCCGAGCACGAACGCCTTGTCGCGGGCCGACGTGCTCCACGAGGCCGCGGCCTGGCGCCACAGCGCCGGGTCCTGCGTGCGGGCCAGGAGCAGGAGCTCGAGATAGCGCCCGCGCGGCGTCGCCTTGGCCAACGACGAGAGCTGCGAGACGTGGCCCGAGATGAACGAGTGCACCGCCGGATCGAGGGCATCCGCTTCGCCGAAGCCGAGACAGTAGGACGAGTAGTCGAGCACGTACGCGGCGAGACACTCCTCCGACTTCACCGCGTTCGGGTCGAGCGCATGCGCGACCGCCAGGGCGGCGAGCGCGCGCGCGGCGAGCGGATCGTCGACATCGAGCCGGGTGCGCGCCTGCAGCAACAGGCCCGTCAAGAGCCGCGCCGCACGCTCCGCCGTGTCGGGATCGCGTCCCGGTCCCTCCCAGTCCGCCTGGAGCGAGGCCAGGGCGGGGAACGCGGTGTCGGGCAGGAACTCACCGTTGGGCCATTGCGGTCGCTCCTTGGAGCGCCCGGCGACCACGCGCGAGGTGGTCATGGCCTCCTTCGCGTGACTCACGAGCACCCCGAACAGCTCGTCGAAGGTGGGCAGGGGCGAGACGTGACCCGCCGTGTGACCGTCGACCCGCAAGTCCCAGCCCGGCTGGGCGCTCGAAGGCTTGGCTTCGACCGGCGCGGCCTTGCCGGTGACGATCCGGTGCACGTCGCGCAGGGCGACCTGGAAGCGGCGGTCGGGCGGAAACGCGAAGTGACCGCGGTAGCGCGCCAGCGCCTCGTCGAGGCTCATGATGCCCGTCTCCTCGCCGCTGAACGCCGGCGTTCCGGAGACCAGCTCGAACCACTGCCACACGAAGACACCGGCGAGACACACGACGACACACAGCGTCAGGAGCGCTGCGACGGGGCGCCGGCGGCGAGTCCGTGCCATGCCGGGCGCTATCGGACCGATCGCCTCAGATCTGTGAGGCCGCGCTCACTTCGCCGGGCGGTAGATCCGGAACGGGCGGTAGCGCCGGAACATGTCGGGCTGCTCCTCCCAGCGCCGGCCGGCCGCGAAGCCGCCGTCGACCGCGAAGGCCTGACCCGTCACGAAGCTCGACGCGTCGCTGGCCAGGAAGAGCGCCATCTGCGCGATGTCGTCCGGATCGCCAGGCCGCGGGATCGCCTGGGCCTCGGCCATGGTCTTGCTCGCGGCGGCGAGCTCCTCCGCGCTGGCCTTGCGGCCCACGGTGTTGAGCGCGAGCGGCGTGGCGATGAAGCCCGGGCAGATCGCGTTCACGCGCACGCGCTGCGGCCCCAGCTCGAGCGCGACTGACTTGGAGAGCTGGATGACCGCGGCCTTGGCGGCGGCGTAGGTGTGGGGTGAGTAGCCGGCGACGATGCCCGCCACGCTCGCGGTGTTGATGATGCTCCCGCCCTGGCGCGCGATCAGCGGCGCCGCGTGCTTCATGCCGAGAAACACGCCGCGCACCAGCACCGCGAACGACAGGTCGAACTCCTCCACCGGTGTCTCGGAAATCGGGCCCAGCGCGCCGCCGAAGCCCGCGTTGTTGAAGATGCAGTCGAGGCGGCCCCACTCCTTCTCGGCGCGCTGCACGAGCGCGCGCACCTCGTCCTCGCGACTCACTTCGGTGCGCTGGAACACGGCCGACTTCCCGAGCTCGGCGGCCACCGCGCGGCCGGCCTCCTCCTGCATGTCGCCGATCACCACGCGCGCGCCCTGCTCGGCGAACACGCGCACGGTGCGCGCGCCGATGCCGCTCGCGCCCCCGGTCACGATCGCCACCCGTCCGTCGAGTGTTCCCATCTCGCGCGCGATCTTATCTGATAGCCTCGGCGCGTGTCGGACCCCGACGACGCCGAGCTCGAGCACCGCTTCCGGCCGGTCGGGTCACCGGCCGCGCGCCGCTTCGACCCGCCGGTGCGCTCCACGCGCTGGCTGGCGCCGGCGCCCGTGGCCTGGGACGCGTTCGTGCGCGAGGCGGGCGAGCGCGCCGGACTCGACGCCGCCGGGCTCGCGCGCGTGCTGCACCACGGCGGCATCTGGCTCGACGCGCGGCCCGTGCCCCTGGACCGCCCGCCGCGCGAGGTGGGCGAAGGCGTACACGTGGCGCTGTACGCGCTGGCCTACGAGCCGGAGCTCGTGCCGCTGCCCGACGACGCCGTGCTCTGGGACGCCGACGGCGTCGTGGCCGCGAACAAGCCGGCCTGGCTGCCCGTGCAGGGCACGCGCGCGAGCCAGCGCATCTCGCTCGAGGCCGCGCTGCGCGAGAGACTCGGCTGCGCCGAGCTGCGCGCCGTGCACCGGCTCGATCGGCAGACGAGCGGCGTGGTGCTGTTCGCGCGCAACGGCGAGCGGGCGGGGTTCCTGGGGCGCGCGCTGCAGGAGCACCGGGTGGCGCGCATGTATCTCGCGCTCGTGTCTCCCGCGCCGCGCGAGGACCAGTGGACGGTGAGCGGCCCGATGGGTCCGGCGAAGACCCCGCCGCGCTTCCGCTTCGAGCTGCGCCCGCGCCCCGCCCGCGACACGCGGCCCAGCGAGACCCGCTTCCGCGTGGCCAAGCGCTCGGCCGAGCGCGCGCTCGTCGAGTGTCTGCCCAGGACCGGGCGCACGCACCAGCTGCGCGTGCACCTCGCGGCCGGCGGCACGCCGATCTGCGGCGACGATCTCTACGGTCCGCCCTGGCGCGAAGGCACGCCCAGCGCGGCGTCGCGCGTGCAGCTCCACGCCGCGACCCTGCGCGCGCGGCTCGCCCAGCGCGGACCCGAGACCGAGCTCTCGGCGCCGCTGCCCGCCGACTTCGAAGCGCTCTAGAGTCACTCGAGGATCGGGTGGTCCTTGCGCGCGTCCTCGAGCGGTAGCGCATCGTAGTGCCACCACTCGTTGGGCCGCTGCGCGAAGCCGGCGCCGGTCATGATCCGGCGCAGGAGCCGCCGGTTCTCGAGCTGCGCGGCGCTGAGCTGGCCGGACTTCAGGAGCTCCGCCTCGCGCACGGGCTCCGCGCGCGGCGTGAAGTCGTCGAAGCCCGTGCCCATGTCGAGCTCCTTCCCGGTCTCGTCCTGCAGCGTGAGGTCGACCGCGAACCCGTAGTTGTGGAGCGACCCTTTCTCGGGGTCGGCCACGTAGGGCTGCTGCGCCGTGCCGACGACCCGGGCCCAGAAGATCCGCTGCACGCTGCGCGGCCGGAGCGCGTCGAAGACGCGGAGCTTCCAGCCCGGGTGCTCGCGCCGCAGCGCGCGCAGCGCGGCGCGCAGCTTCTCGGCTGCGGGCCGGCGCAGGAAGGCGCGGTCGAACGGTCCGTACACGTTGGTGTGCACGAAGTTGTTGGTGCTCGCGTAGCGCAAGTCGACGGCGACGCCGTCGAAGCCGCCGATCTCGACATACTCCGGATCGGCGCGCACCGCCGCGAGTGACTCGGCGGGAGTCGCCGCGCCCGCGGCCGGAGTGACCGCGAGCGCGGCGACGAAGAGTCCGAGCGCGAGCCGGCTCGGCGCTCGAAACGAACGCATCAGCCCATGAAGAAGGCGTTCAGCTTGTTCCCGTCCGGGTCGCGGAAGTAACCGGCGTAGAACCCTCCGCCGCGGTCACCGGGCTTGCCTTCGTCCTTGCCGCCGAGCGAGATCGCCTTGTTGTAGATCGCATCGACCTGCTTCTTGTCTTTGGCCAGGAGCGCGACCATCACGCCGTTGCCCACCGTGGCGGGCTTGCCGTCGTAGGGCTTGATCACCGACAGCATCGGCTGGCCCGGGCCGGTCGCCCAGAGGATCAGCCGGTCGGTCTCCATCGCGCGCTTGGCGCCGAACTCGCCGAGCAGCGCGTCGTAGAACTTCGCCGCGCGCTGGATGTCATTGGTCCCCAGCGTCGTGTAACCGATCATTCGTCGTCCTCCTGAGGGGGTGTCCCTCGAGCGCCGCAGCTTATCGCTTTGCAGTGGACTCGTCCGTGTGGCAAAACCCCGCGCGTGCTCACGGACCTGGTGCTCTTCACCGCAGCGTTCTGCGCGGGCGGGGTGAACTCGATCGCCGGCGGCGGAACGCTGCTGACGTTCCCCGCGCTCCTGTCCGCCGGCGTCCCCGCAGTGACTGCCAACGCCACCAGCACCATGGCGCTCGTGCCCGGCTCGATGAGCGCGTTCTGGGGCTACCGCAAGGAGATCCGAGGCGAGGGCCGCCTGCTCGCCGCCATGGCGCTGCCCAGCTTGATCGGCGGGGTGATCGGCGCAGTCACCGCCGACCGCGTGGGCGACGCGACGTTCGCGAAGCTCGCGCCGCTGCTCGTGCTGGGCGCTACGGTGCTGTTCATGGCGCAGGACCCGATCCGCCGCTGGTCCGCGCGACTCACCGAGCCGGGGCAGGGCGACCGCCGCGGCATCGGCCACCTGGCCGCAGTTTCCGCGTTCCAGTTGGTCGTCGCGCTGTACGGCGGCTTCTTCGGCGCCGGCATCGGCATCCTCATGCTGGCCTCGCTCGCGCTCCTGGGACTCACCGACATCCACCGCATGAACGGGCTCAAGAACCTGGCCGCCGTCTGCATCAACGGCCTGGCCGCCATCACCTTCACGCTCGCGGGCCGCGTCGACTGGCGCTACGCGCTGGTGATGATGGCCGGCGGAGTGCTGGGCGGCTTCGCGGGCGCCGGCATGGCGAAGAGACTCGGACAGGCGATCGTGCGCCGCCTGGTGGTCGCGATCGGACTCACGATCAGCGCGGTGCTGCTGGTGCGGCTCCTGCTCCGCTAGGTCACCTCTCCCAGGCCTCCTTGGGCTTCGTGGAGTCGATCAACATGGTGTTGGTCAGGGCGATGCAGGTCACCGTCAGTGTCCCGTGTCCTTCGGTCTCCACCTTGAGCTCGGCGACTTCCTTGGTGTCCATCGTGATCCGGTAGCCGCGCCGATCCTTCTTGGCCTTGGCGATCGCCGCGTCGAAGTCCGCGCGACATTCTGCGAAAGGCTTCGGCATCGACAGCGGCTTGGCCTGTGTCACAAGAGGGCACAACAGAGTCACCAACACGAGAGCGGTCGCCTTCATCGCCGAGCCTCCTGAGTGTCTTGTAATACTCGGCGGCGCTATCGGCGGGATGATGGACGCCCTTGATGCCGAGCGCGGGGCGGCAAGCCAGTCACAGGAGCGGAGACAGGTCTTCTGTCCGCAGAGTCAGCTAGCCGACTGGAGGCACGAGTCACTGGGGGAGCGCTCGCCGCGAGCTCCCTGCCTCGCTGCCAGGGTGATCGGGAGCCGCCCGTCTTCGGGGCCGACGCGCGCCGGGTCGCGTTCCAGCCCGGTGCGCGGCTCTACTGGTCGGGGCGCCCGGATTTGAACCGGGGACCTTCTGCACCCCATGCAGACGCGCTACCAAGC
>DATKAO010000249.1 GCA_035498015.1 Myxococcota bacterium | reverse complement strand
TGCGCGTGCGCGGCGCGCGCCGCGGCGCCCAGGTCCTCGATGCAGCCCAGGAAGTTCGGCGACTGCACGACCAGCGCCGCGCAGCCCTTCGGAATCGAGTCGAGCCGGGTGCGGCCGCTCGGGTCGAGCGGCAGGGTCTCGAGCTCGAGCCCCACGCCCTCGCTGTAGGTGCGCAGCACCTCGCGCCAGTGCGGGTGCAAGCCGGCGCTCACCGCGACCTTGTGGCGCTTGGTGACTCGCGCCGCCATGAGCGCGGCCTCGGAGACCGCCGAGGCCCCGTCGTAGAGCGAGGCGTTGGCGACCTCGAGCCCGGTGAGCTGACACACGAGTGTCTGGAACTCGAAGATCATCTGCAGCGTGCCCTGGCTGATCTCGGCCTGGTAGGGCGTGTAGGCGGTCATGAACTCGCCGCGGCTCGACAGCGCGTCGACCGCGGCGGGAATGAAGTGGTGGTACGCGCCGCCGCCCAGGAAGCTCGCCGTCGACTGGACGCTGGCGTTCTCGGCCGCGTGCGCGGAGAAGAAGCGCAAGAGCGCCCGCTCGTCGAGCGCGGGCGGGAGCTTCAGCTCGGCGCGGCTGCGCAGCCCGGCGGGAACGGCGCTGAACAGCTCCTCGAGCGTGTCCACGCCGATGCGCGCCAGCATGGCGCGCACCTCCTCGGGCGTGTGTGGGACGTAGCTCACTTCCCGCTGCGCGCCTTCACGTGCGCCCGGTACTCGACGGCCGACATCAGCCCGTCGACCGCGTCGAGGTCCTCGGGGTTGAGCGCGATGATCCAGCCGCGGCCGTACGGGTCCTCGTTCAGCCACTCGGGGTGCTCGGACAGGCGCCCGTGCACCTCGACGATCTCGCCCGCGATCGGCGCCAGCAAGTCACTCACCGCCTTGACCGACTCGACCACGCCGAACGCCTGGCCCGACTCGAGCTGGCGCCCGGTCTCGGGCAGCTCGACGAACACGATGTCGTTCAGCTCGGACTGCGCGTAGTCGGTGATGCCGATGCGAACGATCGTGCCGTCGACGCGCACCCACTCGTCTGACTCCGTGTACTGACAGTCGTCGGGAATCTCGTACTCGCGGTCTGCCATCGATGCTTCCGTCAGCCTCTCTTTCGGCGGTAGAACGGGGTCGCCACGACCTCGCACGGCAAGTTCTTTCCGCGCACCTCGACGTGAGCCCGCGCGCCCACCCCTAGCCCGGCCGGAACGTAGCCTAGCGCGATCGAGCGATCGACGGTCGGGCCGAAGGTTCCGCTGGTGACCACACCGTCGCCCAGCGCGCTCGCGATCCGGAAGCCGGGCCGCGCGACCTGACGCCCCTCCAGCACCAGCCCGACCAGCCGTCGTGCCGGCCCGGCCGACGCGCGCGCCTGCAGCGCGGCCTCGCCGGTGAAGCCCTTGCCGAACGACACGAAGCGTTCGAGCCCGGCCTCGATCGGGTCGTGCTCGCGGTCGAGCTCGTGACCGTACAAGGGCAGCGCAGCCTCGGTGCGCAGCGTGTCGCGTGCGCCGAGGCCCGCGGGAGTCAGGCGCTCGCCGCCCGCGTCGCGCAGCAGATCCCAGAGCGCACCGGCGCGCCCGGCTTCGATGAAGATCTCGTAACCATCTTCGCCCGTGTAACCCGTGCGGGACAGCATGACCGGCAGGTCACCCAGCCGAGTGTCTGCGAAGTGCCAGATCTTGGGTCGTACGAAGCCGGGCGGGGTGAGCTTCGCCACGATCGCGAGCGCCGCCGGGCCCTGGATCGCCAGCAGGGCCGTGGCCTCGCTCTCGTCGGCGATCTCGGCCCGGCTGCGGGTGCGCTGCCGGACCTCGTGCATCCAGTCGCGGTCGGCGGCCGTGTTCGCGGCGTTCACGCAGAACAGCACCTCGCCCGGGCCGGTCCGGTACAGAGTCACGTCGTCGACCGCGCCGCCGCTCGGCAGACACAGGAGCCCGTAGCGCACGCGCCCGAGCTCGGCGCCGGCCACGTCGTTGGTGAACAGCGCCTGCGCCAGCTCGAGCGCACCGGCGCCGCGCAGCCGCAGCTCGCCCATGTGAGACACGTCGAACAGGCCCGCCGAGCTGCGCACGGCGCGGTGCTCGTCGAGGATGGACGTGTAACTGACCGGCATCTCCCAGCCGGCGAAGGGCACGAGCTTGGCGCCGGCGTCGTGGTGCCGCGACCAGAGCGGGGTGCGCGCGAGCGGCTCGCTCAAGGCCGGCGCGGGGCGGTCTGCGCCTCGAATGCCTGCAGCGTGTTCCGCAGCAGCATCGCGACCGTCAGCAAGCCCACCCCCCCAGGCACGGGCGTGAGCACTCCGGCCCGCCCGTTGGCCGCGGCGAAGTCTACGTCGCCCAGCAGCTTGCCGTCGACGCGGTTCACGCCCACGTCGATCACCGCGGCGCCGGGCTTGATCCAGTCGCCCTGCACGAAACGCGGCTTGCCGATCGCCGCCACCACGATGTCGGCGCGCCGCACTACCTCGGGCAGGTCGCGCGTCTTGGAGTGACAGATCGTGACCGTCGCGTTGCGGTGCAGCAGCAGGAGCGACATCGGCTTGCCCACGATCTCGCTGCGGCCGATCACGACCGCGTTCGCGCCTTCGATCCGCACCTTGTGGTGATCGAGGATGTAGATGCAGCCGAGCGGCGTGCAGGGCGCGAAGCCGGGCTGGTTCGCGAGCAGCCGCCCCGCGCTCACCGGGTGCAGCCCGTCGACGTCCTTCGCGGGGTCGAGCGCGAACACGATGCGCGCCGGGTCGATGCCCGGCGGCAACGGAAGCTGCACGAGCACGCCGTGCACCGAGCGGTCGCGGTTCAGCTCGTCGACCACGCGCAAGAGCTCCGCCTCGGTGGTCGTGGCGGGCAGCCGGATCTGGCGTGACTCGATCCCGACCTCGCGCGCCGCCTTGTCCTTGTTGCGCACGTAGACCTGCGAGGCGGGGTCGTCGCCGACCAGCACGACACACAGACAGGGCACGCCGGCGGTGTACTCGGAGACGCGCTTGCGCACGTCGCCCACGATCTCCGCGGCCAGCGCCTTGCCGCTGGTGACTTCGGTCACGAGCTCGCGGCCGCTTTCTTGGAGTCGGACTTCGCGGGCTTGGATTCCGACTTCGGCTCGGGCTTCGACTCGCTCTTCGACTCCGACTTGGACTCGGACTTCGGCTCCGAGGACGACGACTCGGAGCTCGATTTCTTGCTCGAGCCGTAGCCGTCCGCGTACCAGCCGCTGCCCTTCAGGATGAAGTGACTGGCGGAGATCAGCCGGTGCACCTTGGCGCGGCACACCTTGCAGCGCTTCAGGGCCGGGTCGTTGATCGACTGCTCGACCTCGAAGTGGTGGCCCTTCGTGCACTCGTATTCGTACGTCGGCATCTACTCGGATCTCCAGAGGAATCCGGAAAGCGCGGGCGCACTCTAGGGCAGCAAACGGGGTCGGTCAAACAGCGACTTGTGAACGGCGTGGGCACCCTGCCCACGCCTCCGGAGCTCACTCCCCCTCCGGTCGGTCGGAGGTGGCGAGGGCATCGATCAGCTTGCCGTAGCTCTCGAGCGTGCGGCGCAGATCGGCCTCGAGCCGGACGCGCAGGTGCCGGTGCTCGCGGATCTCGTTCGCGAGCTCGGCGCGCTCTTCGCGGGCCTGGGCCAGGAGTTTCTCGGCCCTCAGCTCGGCGTCGACCACGATCGACTCGCTCTCCTTGATCGCCGTGCGCTTGAGCTGCTCGACCAGCGCCTGGGCGGTGGTCAGCGTGTCCTGGATGGTCTTCTCGCGGCTGCGGTAGGCGTCGAGGTCGCGCGCCAGCCGCTCGGATTCGCGGCGCAGCTGGGCGTTCTCGCGCACGACGTCCTCGAAGTCGGCCACGACCGTGTCGAGGAACGCGCTGACCTCGCCGCGGTCGAAGCCGCGCATCTGCGACCCGAACTTGTGCTGGCGGATCTCGAGCGGGGTGAGGCGCATATCTCCAACCCGCAGAATCGGCTGGAAGCGCCTCTGCCTTTACGCCTTTCCGAGCTCGCGCGAGCGCTGGGTCGCGGCGCGCACTGCGGCGGCGAGCGCGGCGCGGAAGCCGCCCGCCTCGAGCGCCGCCAGGCCGGCCGCGGTGGTGCCGCCGGGCGAGGTCACGCGCTCGCGCAGGATCGCCGGGTGCTCGCCGGTCTCGCGCGCCAGGCGCGCCGCCCCGTGCACGGTCTCGAGCGCGAGCGTCCGCGCGGTTCCCGACGGCAGGCCCTCGCGCACGCCGGCCTCGGTCAGCGCCTCGATCAGCAGGAAGACATAGGCGGGGCCCGAGCCCGACAGGCCGGTCACCGCGTCGAGCGCCGCCTCCGGGACCTGGACCACCTCGCCGACCGCGCGCAGGATCGCGCACGCGCGCTCCACGTCGGCGGGCTCCGCGCCCGAGTCATGCGCGACGGCAGTGACTCCTGCGCCCACCAGCGCCGGTGTGTTGGGCATGGTGCGCACGATGCGCGCGCCCGCGCCGAGCAGCCGCCGCAGGCCGGCGGTGGTGGCGCCCGCCACGATCGACAGGTAGAGCGGACCACCGTCGCGCGGCAGCGCGTGCGCGGCCGCCTCGAGCTGCTGCGGCTTCACGGCCAGCACCACCACCTCGGCGCGCTGCGCGACCTCCGCATTGCTCTCGGTGGTGTGGATGCCCAGCTCCTCGCGCAGCGCGCGCCGGCGCTCGGCGGAGACGTCCGAGGCGCACAGCTGGTCGGCCGAGAGACCCGCGCGCAAGAGGCCGCGCAGGATGGCCTCGGCCATGTTCCCGGCGCCCACGGTTCCGACGGACTTCGGCAGACCGATCACCGCTTCTCCCTCTCTCCGAAGAGCACCGTGCCCAGGCGCAGCCACGTGGCGCCCTCGGACACGGCCACCTCGAAGTCACTCGACATGCCCATCGACAGCTCGCGCAGCGGCGGAGCGTCGCCCCGGGCGCGGTTCAGCTCGGCCAGCAGCGCGCGCAGCCGCGCGAACGAGGGTCGCACCTCTTCCGGGTCCTCGCACGCGCGCGGGATCACCATCAGCCCGAGCAGCTCGAGCCCGGGGCTCGCTTCGGTCCGGCGCGCCAGGGCGGGCAGGTCCGCCGGCGCACAGCCGCCCTTCTGGGGCTCGTCGTCGACGTTGACCTGCAAGAACACGCGCAGCCGCCGGCCGAGCGCGCCGGCCTCGTGCGCGAGTGACTCGACCAGCGGCGCGCGGTCGACCGACTGGATCACGTCGCACAGCGCGGCCGCGCGCTTGACCTTGTTGCGCTGCAGCGTGCCGATCAGGTGCCACTCGAGCGGCTCGCTCGTGAGTCGGCGCAGCGCCTCGATCTTGCCCTCGGCTTCCTGCACGCGATTCTCGCCGAACGCGCGCAGGCCCAGGCCAACGGCTTCGGCCACGCGCTCGGGCGGCTGGGTCTTGGTGACCGCGAGCAGGCGCACCTCGGCCGGGTCGCGTCCTGCGGCGCGCGCCGCGCGCTCGATGCGCGCGCGCACGTCGCGCAGCCGCGCCGCGAGCTCAGACACCGGGAGTCACCTGCACCCGCGCCAGGCGCGGCAGGAGCGCCTCGACGGGCAGCCCGATCACGTTCGCGCGCGAGCCGCTGATCTCGGCCACGAAGCGGCCCGCCTCGCCCTGCGCGGCGTAGGCGCCGGCCTTGTCGAGCGGCTCGCCGGTCGCGGCGTATCGCTCGGCGGTGGCGCGGTCGACGGGGTGCATGCGCACCGTGCTCTCGACCACGCCGGTGTCCTGCACGCCGAGCTCGGTCACGAGCAGCGCGAAGCCGGTGAGCACCCGGTGCGTGCGGCCGGCCAGGCGCAGGAGCATCTCGACCGCCTCGGGCTCGTCGCGCGGCTTGCCCAGCGGCTGGCCGTCGATCACCACGATCGTGTCTGCGCCGAGCACGCAGGCCGCGGGCGCGACGCGCGCCGCCACCGCGCGCGCTTTCTCGAGCGCGAGCCGGCGCGCGGTCGCTTCGGGCGCCTCGCCGGGCAGCTCGCGCTCGTCGACGCCGGGCGCCGCGATCTCGAAGCGGAAGCCGGCGTCGCGCAGCAGCTCGCGGCGGCGCGGTGAGGTCGAGGCCAGCACCAGCGCCCTCACGGCGCGGAAGGCGCCGCGAGGCGCTGGCGCGCCGCGAAGGCGGCGCGGGCCAGCGCGGGGTCGGCGGCGCGCTCGAGTGAGTCGAGCAGCGCTGCGGCGGGCGCGCGCAGCTGGTCGTGGAAGCGCACCAGGTCGGGCAGCACGACCGCCGCGATGCGCGCCATGCGCGGGTCGGGATCGCCGCCGCGCGCCAGCTCGAGCGCCGCCTCGGCCAGCGCGCGCGGCGGGTCGGACAGCTTGGCGAAGCAGGACAGCGCGGCCCGGCGCACCGCGCCGTCTGCGTCGCCCAAGGCGGACAGAAAGGCGTCGGCGGTCTCGCTGCGTTCGGGCGCGAGCTCGCGCAGCGCGTACAGGGCCATGCGCCGGCGCCGCGGGGAAGCCGCGCCGCGTGACTCGGCGAGCAGCACCGGCAGAACCTCGCCGTGCATGCGGCCCAACGCGGCCAGCATCTGCGCGGCCTGCCAGCGCGCGTCTCCGTCGCCCAGCTCGAGTGACTCGAGCAGCGGTGCCAGAAGGCGCAAGCCCGGGCGCTCGACGTGGAACAGGACGAACGCGGCCGCGAAGCGCGCGCCGGGGCGGGGGTCGGAGAGCGCGTCGCGCAGGGCGTCGCGCAGGCCCGGCTCCTTGGGCAGGCGCTCGGCGGCCTCGTCGCAGGCGCGGCGCTGCTCGGCCCGGTCCGTGGATCCCAGGCGCGCGAGCAGCGCGGCGAACGGTCCCGCGTCGCTCACGCGAGCGCCCAGTGCTCCTCGCCGGCGGCATCGCGGCTGCGCAGCGCGCGGCGCTCGCGCTCGAGCTTCAAGAGGTGCGAGAGCACCGACTGACCGGCCGCCGGCCAGAGCGCGCGCGGCGTCTCGACGTAGATGCGCTCCACCATGGCCATGACCGTGGTGGCGCCGGCCCGCACGGCCGCCACGATCTGGCGCTCGCGCTCGTGGCGGTGCTCGAGATACTCGGTGAGCTTGGCGCGCGGGTCGGCGACCAGCGGCCCGTGACCGGGGTAGATGCGCTCCAGCGGCAGCTCGAGCATGCGCTCGAGCGAGGCGAGATAGTCGGCCATGTCGCCGCCGTCGAGCGGGATGACCGTGGTGCCCGCGCCCAGCACGACGTCGCCCGTGAACAGCGCGCGCTCCTCTTCGAGATAGAAGCAGATGTGGTCCTGCGCGTGACCCGGCGTGTGGATCGCGCGCAGCGTGACTCCCTCGGCGCGGAACAGGTCACCGGCGCGGATCGGCGTGAGCTCGAGCTCGTAGCGCTCGTCGCGCCCGGGCCAGGGGTGCTTCGCCACCTGGCGGCGGCCGAAGCGCTGCAGCACGTCGGAGGCGCCCCCGATGTGGTCGCCGTGCACGTGGGTGATCAAGAGGTCGCCGGGGCCATCGCTCGCGTGCTCGTCGACCAGCGCCTTCTCGAGCAGCGGCATGTAACTCGGCACGCCCGCGCCGGTGTCGAGCAGGAATGGTCGCGCGCCGCGGCCCACGAGATAGGTGTTGGTGCCCGGCCCGGTGAACGGGCCCGGGTTCTGACCGCGCACGACCACGACGTTTTGCGACCAGCGCTCGATGTCCGGCAAGCTCATGCCCCACATGGAGTCCACGCGCGGACTCTAGCGCCCGGAGGCCGCCGCTGTCTCAGCCCGCTGCACGAGCCGCGGCATGCCCAGCGATCCCTGGAGCTGGAGCGCCAGCGGCAGCGGCTCGGTGGGCAGGTGCATCATGGCCATGAAGCCCTTCACGGGCTCCTCGAGCTCGCGGATGTCGATGTCGAAGGCCAGGCTCTGGTCCGCGCCGAGCGTGCCCGAGGCGTGTCCGGAGAGCGGCGGACCCTGGATGTCGAGCGCGTTCACCTTCCAGTCACCGTCTTCGCCGCTGCGCGCCGCGGACAGCACGAGCTGGGCGAACGGCACCTCGACCGGCGCCGGGCTCTGCACCAGCACCGCCCCGCGGGTCACGGTGCCCTCCAGGCTCGAGTCGGGACCGAAGCGCCACACACCGTCGCAGCGGCCGCGCAGCCCGAAGGGCGTGGTGAGCACGGTGGCCAGTGACTCGAGCGCGACGCCCTCGAGACGCACGATGCCGCTCTTGAGCTGCGGGTCGTTGCCGCGCACCAGGAGGTTGCCCTCGGCCACGCGCGCGTCGAGCCGGGGACCCGAGAACGAGAGCACGGCGCGGAAGTCGTCGAGCACGAGCGTGTGGCCCTCGCGCGTGACTGCCACCCGGCTGGCGCTCGCGCCGAACGGGAAGGCGGGCAGGGCGCCCGTGACTTCGAAGCTGCCCCCCATGTTCCGTGCCATCTGGGGCAGGCCGAGCCGCAGCAGGATGTACGGAGACAGCCAGGCCAGGAGCAGCGCGAGCGCCGCCGCGATCGCGAGCAGGCGGACGATGCGCACGTCAGGCGCGCTCGAAGCTCGAGACCGAGAAGCTGACGTCGAGCACCGGGTTGCCGGCTCCGTCGCCGCGCGTGCGCATCTTGAGCGAGCGCACGATCAGGTGCGAGCTCGAGGTCTCGATCCGGTACAGGAAGTCGACCGCCTGCTCGAGCGAGGTGCCCTTGAGCCGCACCTCGGCGCGTGTCTCCGGGTATTTCTTGTTCTCGGAGGGCTGCTTGGGCTCGATCGACTCGAGCTGGTCCTGCGAGATCTTGGCGTCCTGCGCGAGCGTCGAGAGCAGCGCGATCAGGTTCGTCTTCGCGCCCGGCTGGATGCGGCCCTCCACATCGGCCAGCTCGCCCTGCAGGCCGCGCATCTCGTTGGCGAGCTGCAGCGCCTTGGTCACCTGGGCCTCGAGCTCCGAGGTGCGCGCGTTGGTGGCGATCGCCTGGGCGGTGAGCGGGCCGATGAACACGCCGTACACGAACAACAGCCCCGCGACGCAGCCGCCCGCCACGATCAGCCAGCGCTCGCGCGTGGTGCGCTGGGCGAGATAGCCGCGGATCGCCGCCAGGAGCCCGTTCACGACGCGTCCTCGTCGGACAGCCGGATCGACACCGTGAAGGTCTTCCCGCCGCGCCGCGGATCGGTCTTCACGTCGGTGACCAGCACGCGGCGGAAGCCGTCGAACTTGGCCAGCTCGGCCTTCAGCTGGTCGGCCGACACGAAGTCGGCGGCGTGGCCCTTCGCGACCACGCTCTGGCGCTCGATCGAGAGCTCGTCGATCGACACGTCGAGTGACTCGGGCGTGAGCGTCGAGATCTGGCGCAGGATCTCGAGCACCGAGAGGCCCTTGCCGGTGACTCCCAGGTGGGCCGCGAGCGCGCGCGTTTCCGCCGCGCGCGCCTCGAAGGTCTTGAGCGGGTCGGCCCCGGGCTCGGCGTCGGGGAAGGTCTGCTTCAGGATCGAGGCCACCTCGCCGCGCAGCAGGTCGATGCGGTGCGCCGCGAACATGGCGCGGGCGCCGGCGCTCGCCGTCCACAGCGCGAGGAACAGCGCGAACAAGCCCACCGTGAGGCGCAGCTGCGGGCGCAGGCCCGTGAGGTCGGGCGAGTACGCGAGCTCGTACTGGCGGAAGTCGCTCTGGGTCACGCGCTCGGTCGAGGCGCCGCGCAGCGCGAGCGCCGCGGCCTGCGCGAATACCGGCGCGCCGGCCTGCGCCAGCTCCTCGGCGCCGTCACCGGTGCGGGTCACTTCGAGCGCGCGCGTCGGCAGCCCCGTGCGCTCCTCGAAGAAGGCCGCCAGGCCCGGCAGCTGCGCGGACCCGCCGACCAGCACGATCTCGCTGGGCGAGACCGGGTCGAGCGGATCACCGGCGATCGACTGCACGCTGCGCAGCGTCTCGCGCACCAGGTGCGCCAGCAGGTCGCGCACCCCGTTCGACACCGGCTTGGTGCTGCCGCGCTCGAACACGCCGTGCGAGATCTTCTGCTCCTCGGCCGCGGCGGCGCTGAGTGAGAGGTCGTAGGCCAGCGCGTGGGTCAGGTGCTTGCCGGCGACGTCGATGCGGCGCAGGCCGATCGGCCGGCCGTCGACCAGGAGACACAGGTTGGTCTTCGAGTGACCGACGTCGAGCACGAGCCGCGGCACGTCCGACAGCCCCAGATAGTGGGTGAGGTTCGCCAGCGACGCGCCCTCGCACTCCACGATGCGCGGCTCGAGGTCCATGCGCCGGCACGACGCCAGGTGCTGCTCGACGTCGCTGCGCGCGGCCAGCGTGACCAGCACGTCGGTCTGGTCGGCGCCGGTCAGCACCTGCTCGTGGCCCACGACCATCGCGGTCAGCGGCAGAGGCAGCTCCTCGTCGATCTCGTAGGCGATCGCCGCCGCGACGCGCTTGGCGCCCGCGAACGGGAAGCGCAGATGGCGCTGGGTGAGTCGCGAGGTCGAGAGCGCGGTGACCAGCACTTCCGGCGAGAGATTGCGGCTCTGCAGCCAGAGCTGGATCGTGGCCTCGATCTCCTCGGATGGCGCCTCCTGCGGCAATGGCAGCTCGGCGAAGCGCACGAACGCCGCGCCGCGCAGCCCCGCCGACAGCTCGGCGAGCTTCAGCGAGTGAGTCCCGACGTCGAGGCCGACCACGCTGCGCTCGAACATCAGCAGCCCAGCTCGTAGAACAAGGTCTTCAGGTCGGCGCCCGTGCCGCGGTCGATCACCGAGTGCACGCAGGCGCGCGTCTCGCCGATCGTGGCCTCGCTGTCCACGGAGAACACGCGGCTGGTGTACGTGGGCGCGGGGAAGATCTGCTCACCCGCGGCGATGCCGAGTGTCTGGAAGAAATCGGTGCACGGCTCCTGGCCGGCGGACGGACAGAACACGTGACCGTCCTTGCGCGCCTTCAAAATCTCGAAGACGTCGCGCTGGTCGAGCAGGCGATAGTCGTCGCCCACCCCGTGATAGACGAGGCTCAGCACGTGAGCCGGCGCCGTGTTCAGGTTCACGCCTCCCCCGTTGTTGCCCGGAAAGATCGGGTAGGGCGTAAAGTAGGCCTTGAGCGCTTCGAGCAGCAAGGGATTCATGCCCGGCACGTTCGCGAGCTCGTCGAGTGAGAAGACGGGTCTGTTCAGCGGCGCCGCGCGCGACTTCTTGATCTCCACGTAATACTCGTGCTCGGGCGTGCCCACGCGCGTCTCGTCGTCCTTGTCGATCCAGTCCAGGAGCGCGTCCGAGAGCTCGTCGATGTCGGGGTCCTCGAGCTTGCCCGAGCCCTTGAACTCCGGGACGTCGTCGCGCAGGTGGGCGAAGAAGGCCTTGAGGAAGTTCTTGCTCGAGTCGCCGATGCGCTTGCCGTCGCCGTCGATCAGCGCGTTGAAGTCGATCTTGGTGCCGGCGTCGTGGATGCGCACTCGCAACAGCGCTCCGCCGGGTAACTCGATGTCTTCGTGCGACAGCACCGCCCAGCCGTCGAGGTCGGACTCGACCGTCTTGGTCACGTCGCTGCCCTCGAGCAGGTCGTCCTGGAGCATGCGCGTGGCCAGCCCGATGCCCGAGCGGGCGAGCATGTCGGCGCGCGCGTACTGCGCCTGCTGGCGCGTGGAGAGCACCTCGATCAGCGAGGTCTTCGCCATCGCGTAGGCGGTCGAGATCGCCACGACCACCAGCACCATGACCAAAAGGAGGACGATGCCCTCCTCACCGGAGTGCGGGCGCGGCGCGGGCGCGGGCGTCTCGGGAGTCACCGGCACTCTCCGGCGTCGAAGCCCGGCACGCCGCCCAGCAGCACCTTCAGGCGCTGCAGCCCGGCCGAGGGCTGCTCGGGGCTCCAGCAGGTGTCCTGCACCTGCGCCTGCGCGTCCTTGATCGCCGTGGCGAGCGACGGGCTCGCCTGCTCGATCTGCGCGCTGAACTGCTGGATGCAGTCCTGCACGGTCATCCCCTCGCCACAGTCGGCCTTCTTCTGTGCGTTGTCCGCAGTCAGCTTGAACGGACGCACGGGCAGGTCGATGGTGCGCGAGAACTCGGGCCCCTCGGTCTGCTTGCCCGACTCATCGGTCTCCCACAGCGAGATGGTGACGACGATCGAGGCGGGCAGCTGGTCGAGCTGCTCGGCGCCGGTCGAGTCCCAGCCCTCGGTCGCCTGCTGCTGGTCGGAGTGATAGCGCGCGAGGAAGGTGGCGACGTGGTCGGCCACCAGGTCGGGGGACTGCCACTTCACTTCCTTCATGAGCTGCTGCGAGAGCGGCTCGGCCTGGCGCAGCAGCGCGAGCCCGTGCCCGTCTTCGGAGGGCACTGCGGCGTAGGTCACGACCTCGAGCGAGTTGTCCGAGCCGCCGGGCGGCCGGATCGGCGTGCGAGTCACGAAGCGGAAGCTGTCGGTCTCGTCTTCCGCGTAGGGCTTCGACTCGCCCCAGAAGAAGTAGGGCTGGAGCAGGGGATCGGTGCCGTCCTCGCGCTGGATCAGGATCGTGCCCACCAGCTCGCGCTCGAGCCGGTCGAGCACGATGCGCGCGGCGCGGTCGCGGCTGGGCGAGTGACCCACCCGCTGGTAGGAGCGCTCGATGCCCTGGTAGGCCTCGAATGCGAACGTGAGGACCATCGCCATGATGCAAACGGCGACCAGGATCTCGAGCAAGGTGAAGCCGGCGTTCGAGCGAGTCACTGGCTCACCGCATGCCCGGGTTCTGCCACGGATTGGGTCCGACGAGCGCGCCGGTGTTCGGGTCGACCGTCGCGCCGGCCTGGCCCGACCCGCCCTGGCTCTTGCCGGTCTGACCCGGCGTCTGGCCCGGCTGCTGCGGCAGGCCCTGGAGCTTCGAGGGGTCCGGCGGGGAAGCGACCAGGAAGACGTACGGGTCGACCGACTCGGGATCCTGCTCGGCGGTGTAGACGCGCACCTGGACCACGCGCAGGGGCGGCTCCTGGCCGCTCGCGGCCGGCGCGGGCGCGCGCTCGTGCAGCGGCTGGAACAGCGGGGAGGGTGCGAGCTCGCCCTTGTAGTCGGCCGGCAAGGTGAGTGACTGGGGCACGACGCTGATCTGCCAGTGCAGGTCGGAATCGGGCTCCTCGAACACGCCCTCCTGGATGCCGTCCTTGAGCGCGTCGCCCATCTCGAGCTCGGCGCGCAGGTCGCGCATGCGGTTCTCGGCCGCCTGCGCGGCCCGCGCCTCGGCGCGCGCGCGCGACAGGTCGGCGAGGTTGCGAGTCACCGACTCGAGCAGGATCCCGAACACCAGCGACACGATCAGGATCGCCGCCAGCACCTCGAGCAGAGTGAAGCCCGACTCGCGGGCGATGTCACTTCGCATGGTTCGGCTCCTCGACCTGGATCTCGCCCGTGAAGGCCACCAGCCGGATGCGCACGTCGTAGCCCGCCGTGTCGCGCAGCCAGATCTCGGCCGGGTCGGTGCTGCCGTCGGTGCCGAAGCCGATCGCCACCGCGCCGTCGTTGCGCTTCTGGTCGCCCAGCCGGACCTCGGCGATCGCCACGTCGTCGGCGTCGTCGAGCGCGCGCCACTCGCCGATGCTGGCGTCGACGGGCACGAACTCGTGCAGGTCGATGGGCGGCGCGGTCGACAGGCCCTCGGCGTGCTCGGGCAGATCGGCGTCGGGCTGGGGCGGCGGGGGCACCTGCATCTCGACGCGGAACACCTGGTGGTCCAGGTCGACCACGAAGCGCTGCACCTTGCCCGTGGTGACCGCGCGCTGAGACACGTACTCGAGCTCCGCCGCCAGGCTGCGCGCCGAGTTCCGCAGGTGCACGCCGAACCCGTTCCCGATCGACGTGACGAACACGCCCGTGATCAACACGATCAGGAAGATCACGATCAGGATCTCTAGGAGGGTAAAGCCCAGGTCTGACTGGGCGTTCGTTCGCCTTCGGCTCACTGCGCACGGCTGCGCCGTTTGCAGGCTCGGCTCAGGGCGGCCTTCGCCGAGCCTCTCTCCGCCGCGCCGGGTCATGGCGCCCGAGTCACGTCACTTCGAGGCGGTCGACGACTCCCAGTTGCCGATGTCGGCGTTGTCGCCGTCGCCGCCAGGCTGGCCGTCGTCGCCGTAGGAGTAGAGGTCGTAGCTCTGGGGATTGTTCTTGCCCGGGCGCTCGTACTTGTACGGGTTCTGCCACGGGTCGACCAAGGCCTTGGGGTTCACGTAGCCCCCGGCCGGGTAGCGCTTGGGCCGCGGCTCGCTGGTCGGCTCGTGCGCCAGCGCGTCGAGGCCCTGGTCGGTCGTGGGGTAGGTGCCGTTGTCGAGCTTGTACAGCTCGAGTGACTGCGAGAGCTGGGTCACCTGCATGCGCGCGATGTCGCCCTTCGCGCGCGTGAGCTGGCCGAACAGCCGCGGTGCGAGCAGGGCCATGAGCATGCCGATGATCAGCACCACGACCATGATCTCGAGCAGCGTGAAGCCATCGCGGGACCGGAACTTCATGGCATGTCTCCTAAACGTTGCCCCTGAACCACACGAAAGACTCACAAGGCGGTCGTCATGTTCATGAGCGGCAACAGGGTCGAGAGGATGATGAGCAGGATCACCAGGGCGACGAAGATCAGGAGGATCGGGCCCAACAGCGCCATCAGGCGCGAGAGGGCGTTCGAGACCTGATCGTCGTAAGTGTCCGCGAGCTTGCCGAGCATCGCCGGGAGCTCGCCGGAGGCTTCGCCGACGGAGATCATGTGAGTGACGAGCGGCGGGAACTCGCCGCTCGTGCGCATGGTACCCGCAATCGAGGAGCCGCGGGTGATGGCGTCCTTCGCCAGGTCGACGGCGCGCCCGATGATGGTGTTCGAGGCCACGGTCTTCGAGATCTCCATCGCGGGCACGATGCTGACGCCGCCCGCGGTCAGCGTGGCGAGCGTGCGCGCGAAGCGCGCGATCGCCACGAAGCGGATCAGCCGGCCGAAGATGGGCAGCCGCAGCGTGAAAGCGTCCCAACGCAGGCGCCCGGCCTCGGTCTGCACCACGCGGTTCCACGCGACCACGAGGAAGGCGATCACCAAAAGGCCGGGCAGCCAGTAGTGCACCACGATGTCGGACAGGCCCATGACCAGCCGCGTGGCGAAGGGCAGCGGCTGCTTCATGTCGCGCAGCATCTGCGTGATGTTCGGGATGACCTTGACCAGCAGCACGCCCGCGACGCCGCCGCTGAACACCAGCATGAGCACCGGGTAGATCATGGCGTTGATCAGCTGGTTGCGGAGCGTCATGCGGTTCTCGACGTACTCCGCGAGCCGCTCGAGCACCGGCGCCAGCGCGCCCGACGACTCACCCGCGCGCACCATCGAGCAGTACAGCTCGTCGAACACGTACGGGAACCCGCCCAGCGCCTCGGCCAGCGAGCTGCCCTCGTTCACCGACTCGCGCACGCGGCCGATCACCGCCTTGAAGCGCTCGCGCTCGACCTGCTCGGTGAGCGCCGACAGCGCCTGCACCAGCGGCACGCCGGCGGAGATCAGCGTCGCAAGCTGACTCGAGAACATCGCCAGGTCGAGGTCGGGCACGCGCCGCAGCGCCGGGAGCTGCAGGCGACTCAGTAGCTCGGATGCCTCGCCGCGAGTCTTGCCCTCGAGGATCTCGGTCGGGAAGATGCCCTCGGCGCGCAGCTTGGCGCGCGCGCCGCGCAGGCTCTCGGCGTCGATGCTCGCGGCCACCGAGCGGTTGCCTGCGGCGACGCCCTTGTAGCGGTAGACCGGCATTGCGTCAGGCCGCCTGCGGATCCAGCGCCGCGACGGCCTCCTCCTCGGTCTGGCGCAGGATCTCCGCGACGGAAGTGTTTCCCTCGAGCACCATGCGCGCGCCGTGCATGCGCATGGTCTGCATGCCCAGCCGGACGGCCTGGTCCTGGATCTGCTTCGAGTCGACGCCCTTGGTGATCATGCTGCGGATCACGTCGTCGATGATCAGGATCTCGAAGATGCCGGTGCGGCCGTGATAGCCGGTGTGATTGCAGTGCACGCAGCCCTTCGGGCGGTAGATCGTGCGCGAGACCGCGTCGGTGCGCCGGATGCCGATCTCGGCCAGCTCCTCGTCGCCCGGCGTGTACGCCTCGCGGCAGCGCTTGCACAACACGCGGATCAGCCGCTGCGCGATCGCCGCGACCAGAGACGACGCGATCAGGAACGGCTCCACGCCCATGTCGATCAGGCGAGTCACCGTGCCCGCGGACTCGTTGGTGTGGATCGTCGAGAACACCAGGTGACCCGTGAGGCTGGCCTGGATCGCGACCTCGGCGGTCTCCAGGTCGCGGATCTCGCCGACCAGGATCACGTTGGGGTTCTGGCGCAGGATCGAGCGCAGGCCCGCGGCGAACGTGAGTCCGATCGACGACTTCACCTCGATCTGGCTGATGCCGGGCAGCCGGATCTCGACCGGGTCCTCGATCGTCATGATGTTGTGCTCGGGATGGTTGATGTCGGCCAGCGCCGCGTACAGCGTGTTGGTCTTGCCCGAGCCGGTGGGACCGGTCACCAGGATGATCCCGTTGCTGCGCCGGATCAGCTTGCGCAGGGTCTCCTGGTGGCGCGGAGTGAGTCCGATCTTCTCGATCGACAAGAGCTCCTGGGTGCGCGGCAGCAGCCGGAGCACGCAGCGCTCGCCGTACTGAGTGGGCAGCGTCGACAGACGCACGTCGTAGTCGCGGCCGGCGATCTTGAGCACGATGCGGCCGTCCTGCGGCAGGCGCTTCTCGGCGATGTCGAGCCGGCCCATGATCTTGATGCGCGTGGTGATCGCCTGCTGCATGCGCCGCGGCAGCGCCCGGATCGGCTCGTGCAGGATGTTGTCGACCCGGAAGCGCACCACCAGGTCCTTCTCCTGCGGCTCGATGTGGATGTCGCTCGCGCGCTCCTTCACCGCCTGCTGCAGGAGTGAGTTGACCAGCCGGATCACCGGCGCGCCTTCCTCGGAGGAGTCGAGCAGGTCCTCGGGCTCCGAGATCAGCTCGCTCGCGATGTCCTCCAGGTCGCTGTCGTTGAACTCCTCGGCCACGTCCTCGGCCGACGACGCCTGGTCGTACACGTGGTTGATGCAGCTCAGGATCGCGCGGCGCGTCACGAGCACCGGCTCGCAGCGCGCGCCGGCGTAGATCATGCGCAGGTCGTCGAGCGGATCGGTGAGCAGCGGGTCGGCCACCGCCACCTCGAGCCGCTCGCCGTCGCGCTTGATGGGCAACAGGAAGTGGCGCTTGGCGAAGGAGATCGGGATCTGGGTCGCGAGCTCGGCGTCGATCTCCTCGGGCGAGAGTGTCTCGCGCGTGGGAATGCCGTACAGGCCGGCCAGCGCGCCCAGCAGCTCGCCTTCGGGCACGAGCTCGAGCTCGAGCAACAGGTCGGTGAGTCGCCGGCCCGACTGCTCCTGCTTCTTGAGCGCTTGCTGCAGCCCGTCCTCGGTGAGCGAGGTGTGCTCGAGGAGCGCGCTGCGCAGCTGGAGCGGGGCGGCCACTTACGGCTCCACCACGACCAGCGCAGGCAGGCCGCGCGATGCGGTCAGATCGCGCGCCACGCTCTGTGCCTTGGCTTCGTTCGTGTAGGGCCCGAGCTGCACCCAGTGCGTCGTCTCGCCCTGCTCGCTCTGCGAGAACACCGTGCCGTCGTAGCCGTCGGCGATCAGCTTCTGCAACAGCTCCACGGCCTCTTCCGCGGACGCGAAGTGGGCGACCTGCACCAGGTAGCTGCCGCTCGCCTCCTTCTTCTTGAGAGACTCGATCTCCTGCTCGCGCTCCTGCTCGCGCTGGATCGACTCGTCGCGCAGCTGCGGCAGCGTCTCGACCGGGTATCTCTGGTCGTGGCGCTCGAGCTCGCGGCGCACCGGGTTGGGATCGATCGGCAGGGGGATGCCGGCCTCGAGCGCCTTGCGCCGCTCTTCCTTCTCTTCGGCGCTGAGGTCGATCGCGGGCGCGGAGGCCGACTTGAAGCGCTCGCGGTTCTCGACGGTCAGCCGCTCGAGGTCCTGCGGATCGCGCACGATGCGCGGCGTGAGCAGCACGAGCAGGTTGATCTTGCGCCCGTCGTTGTGAGTCCCCTTGAACGCCCAGCCCAGGATCGGAATGTCGCCGAGCCAGGGCACCTTGGACTCGTTGTCGTTCTGCGTCTCGGACAGGATCCCGCCGATCATCACGCACTCGCCGTCGCGCACGTAGACGGTGTTCTCGACCTTGCGGTTGGTGGTGGTGGGGCCGAGCGTGGGGTCGGGATCGGGCAGGACCTCGCTGATCTCCTGGAAGACGTTCAGCCGGACGGTGTCGCCCTCGCTGATCTGCGGAGTGACTCGCAGGGTCACGCCGACGTCCTGGCGGGCGATGTTCTGCGAGGTCTGGAAGGGGTTGTTCGGGTCGGAGGTCGTGCTCGCAGCCTGGAGGCGCGAGGTGGGCACCGGGATGTTCTGGCCGACCACGATCTCCGCCTCTTTCTTGTCGGCGGTGAGGATGGTGGGCGCGGAGATGATGTTGCCGTTCTTCTCGACCGCCGAGGCGGTGATCACGCCCTGGATGACGGGCACCTTGATCGTGCTGCCGGCGGGCGCGTTGGGATCGGGATTCGCGATCGTGAGGGTCTTGCCGAGCAGCGCGGTGGTGAAGCTGCCCGGGTTCGACAGGCCGTTCGCGAGGTCGGCGCTGGTGGTCGAGACCAGGCCGTCCTGGCTCTCACTCCCGATGCCGACGATGCCGCCGTCCTTGGTGGCCATGTTGGTGATCCAGCCGATGCCCAGGTCCTGGCTGGGGTTGGCGTCGACCTCCATGATCAGGGCCTCGACCATGACCTGCGGGCGGCGCACGTCGAGCGCGTCGATCACCTCGGAGATGGTCGCGTAGGCCTCGGCGCTGGCCTGGATGATGAGTGAGTTCGTGGGCGCGTCGGAGGTGATGCGCACGCCGTCGCCGAGCTCCGCCACCGCGCTGGCCGCGCCCGGCGTGAGTCCGCTCGAGCCCAGGCCGCCCAGCCCGCCGCTGGCGGAGGTCTGCGAGGTGCCGCCCAGGCCGGTGAGCGAGGTGCGCGTGGTGCCGCCGCCGAGCCCCGTGCTGCTGGAGCGCAGACCGCCGCCGCCCGGCGAGCCCGTGGCCAGGCTCGAGAGTGTCTGCGCGATCTCGTCGGCGTCGGCGTTCTTCAGCCGGTACACGTGGATGCGCCCGGCGCCCTTCCGCTTGTAGTCGAGCAGCGTGATGATGCGCTCGATCTCGTGCAGCACGGCCTTGGTCGCGATCACCACGATCGCGTTCGTGCGCTCGTCGGGAATGAAGCGCGGCTCGCTCGCGCCCGTGGCGAGATTGTCGGAGCCCGGAACGCCGGGCACGCCGGGATTGCCCGGCTGCGGGACGGATGCCCGCGCGCGCCGCAGCCCCGGCTGGCCGGGCGTGCCGCCGCCGCCCTCGTCGCCGAAGATCTGCTGCAGCTGCTGGGTGAGCTGCGCCGCGTCGGCGAACTGGATCGGGATCAGCTTGATCTGCTCCTGGTAAGTCGCGACGTCGATCTGCGCGATGATCTCGCTGAGTCGCCGGATGTTCGCGGCCGCGTCGGTGATGATCAGCGTGTTGGTCTGGCCGTACGGAATCACGCTCGCCTCTTTCGAGACCAGGGGCTTCAGCGTGTCGCTGATCGCGTCGGCCTTCACGTAGTGCAGCGGCAGCAGGCGCGTGATGAACGTGTCGCGGTTCTCGGTGGGCCGCTCGCCGGTCACCGTGTCGATCGGGTTCTCCTTGGCGTCGCGCAGGGGCAGGATCTTCAGCACGCCGCCCGGCGCGGGCACCGTGGTGAAGCCCTTCACCGCCAGGATCGACTCGAACACGCGGTAGGCCTCGTCGACGGTCACCGGCTCGGGCGAGATCACGGTGACTCGCCCGCGCACGCGGTCGTCGTACAGGAAGTTCTTGCCGGTCGCCTTGGCGATCGTGCTGATCACCTCGGTGATGTCGGCGTCCTGGAAGTCGAGCGAGACCATGGTGTCGCCCGCGGGCGTGGGCACGGCGGGCGGCGCGGGCGCCGGCTGCTGCGCGCGCGAGTGACTCGCGGCGGAGAGCGCGAGCGCCGCGAGCGCGGCGGCCAGGGCGCGCCGGCTCACAGGCATCGCGTGGTCTCCGTGCCGTCGGGCTGGCGGCACTTCAGGCACGACTCACCGCTGCCCATGCCGAGCAGCGCCTGCGGCAGCTGCTGCACGCCGCTGAGCTTGGTGCCGTTGAGCTCGAAGCAGACCGAGTTCTCGGCCATGCCCGTGAAGGCGCCGCCGGGCCGGATGTTGCTGAGCTT